>JACRHT010000015.1 GCA_016217545.1 Opitutia bacterium
GACGAACTCCGGCATCTGGGGGACCGGAGTGATTTTCTGCATGCGGATGATCTCGCGGACCTTGAGCACCGCGATGCCGTAGGCCTCGGCGGCGAGTTGGACGGTGAGGTATTTGCCCTCGTTGACCGACTGGACCGTGCGAGTGGTTTGGGTGGTGCTCATGAATCAGGAATCCAGGAAGTGGGCGTCGTGGTTGGCGGCGGCGGAGACCGGCTGGCGCGTGGTGCGCGCGACCGGCGACTTCGCGATGGGCTTGAGTTCGCCGCGCGGCGCTGCCGGACGTGACGACGACTTCGGCGTGCGCGCTGCGGACGCGGCGGCGGCGGATTTGGTCGTGCCGACGAGATGGCGGAGCTCGATCACCGCTTCGTTCATGGCGACCGCTTGGGCGCTGAGTTCCTCGGCGGCGGCGGCGGTTTCCTCGGCGCTGCTGGCGTTGCCTTGGGTGACCTTGTCCATTTGCGAGACGGCGGTGTTCACCTGGGTGATGCCTTGCGTCTGCTCGTGCGAGGCGGATGCGATCTCGGCGACGACGGCGTCCATCTTGCGGGCGCGGTCGACGATCTGTTGGAGCGAGGCCGCGACCTTGCCGGAGATCTCGACGCCGTGCTGGCTCTTGTTGACGGAGTCTTCGATCTTGGAGGCGGTTTCCTTGGCGGCGTTGGCGGAGCGCTGGGCGAGGGCGCGGACTTCCTCGGCGACGACGGCGAATCCGGCGCCGGCCTCGCCGGCGCGAGCGGCTTCGACGGCGGCGTTCAGCGCGAGGATGTTGGTCTGGAAGGCGATCTCGTCGATCGTCTTCACGATCTTGGCGATTTCACCGGAGGAGTGCTTGATGGCATCCATCGCGGATTTCATCTCCTCCATGTCGGTCGCGCCGGTGTCGGCGGCGGTGCGGGTCTGGCCGGAGAGTTCCTTGGCCTGATTGGCGCTGTCCGCATTACGCTTCGCCATGGAGGCCATCTCTTCGAGCGAGGCGGAGGTTTCTTCGAGCGAGGCGGCTTGTTCGCTGGCGCCTTCGGCGAGGGATTGGCTGGCGGCGGAGACCTGGCCGGTGGCGGCCGCGATTTGCTCCGCGCCGTCGCCGACAACCTGAGTGACGGAGCCGAGCGGACCGACGATGCTGCGCGTAATGATGACGATGAAGCCGACGGTGAGGAGCACGGTGCCCACGCCGATCCAGACGATGAGCGATTGGGTATAGTTCATCTTGGCAGACATGACTGGGCCGGCGTGATCCTGGTCGGCGATGAGCTCGCGTTTGAATTCCTCGAGGCCTTCGTCGAGTGAGTTGCCCGACTTGGCCATGACGTCGGCAAGGGTGATCAGCTGCGAAAGGGAGGCGCCACGTTTGCCGGCGGCAGTGAGGTCGGCGAAACGGGTGGCGTGTTCGCTGAGGTGAGACTCGATGTCCTGGAGCATCTTCAGGCGTTGCGGCTCGTCGTGGAACTGCGTCTGCATATCCTTGATCAACGGCATCAGCTTGTCGTGATGCGCCTGATAAGCGGTCACGTCCGCAGCGCGTTTCGTGGCGATGTAGTCCTTGGCTGCGACGCGCATCTCGAGGAACTCCGCCTGCGCACGTCCGGCGAACACGCTGTGGCTCGCGTCGGTGCGATACTCGGTGAAGCCTTCGAGCGTTGCGTGGAATGCCTCGTAGGCGACGGTGATGATTCCGGCGATGAGGATCAGCAGCGCGGCGAAGCCGGCCGTGATGCGGCGGCCGACCGTCCAAGACTTCATGCCGGTCCGCGAGAACTGATAGGTGGTGGCGATGATCACCCCGATCACGATCGCACCCAAGCCGAGCGCGAGCCAGCTGACCGAATTCGCCAACTCGGAGGTGGCAGCCGGCGCAGCTTCGTTCGCGGAGTGCGGGGCGCCGGCCGGGGCCGTCGCGGCGTGCTCTTTCTCGCCAGCGGCATGCTCACTCGCGTGGGCGCCGGCGCCGCCGGTGTAGGCGAGGAGGCGGGACTGCTCGGGATGCACGCCCTTCACTTCGACTTGGCCGGACGCCAGATCATAGACGGCGCCCACGACCTTGAGTTTGCCGGCTTTGACGAGGTCGCGGATGGTCGCGCTGTTTTCAAAAATGTTGTCGATGGACTGCCAGATGTTCGCCTCGACGGCTTTCGCGAGGAGCTGCGCGCCGGGAACGCCCGGGTTGGCGGCCTTGGCCTTTTCGACGGCGGGCACGATGGTCTCGACGAGTTGCGGGATGTTGCCGTGCACCTCGGCGCCGTCGACGACGGCCTTGACCGCGCCGCAGGAGCTGTGGCCCATCACGACGAGCAGCTGGGTGCCGAGGTGACCGGTCCCGTATTCGATCGAGCCGATCTCGTCGGTCTTGGCGACATTGCCTGCGACGCGGACAAGGAAGAGATCACCGAGGCCTTGGTCGAAGATCGCTTCGGCCGGCACGCGGGAATCGGAGCAGGTCAGGATGGTGGCGAAAGGCGTTTGGCCTTTCGCGACCTCCGTGCGGCGTTCCGCGGTGAGGTTCGGGTGACGAGAATCCCCGCCAACAAAGCGGGTGTTACCGTCCGTCAGCCGTTGGAGGGCGGCGTCAGGAGAAACGGTCTGCGCAAAAGCAACGAGCGCGGACGCGGACAGAAGAACGAACAATGGCAGCAGAGTGCGACGGGATGACATGGTGCAAGAAGGGACGTGTGTTGCAGCGACAAGGTAGTCGCCGCGCGTCGCTTCCTGTTCTTACAGACCCATTGTCTGTCCGGACTGGCGGTCGTGCTCTGGGGAGCACACCGCAACGCTTCGTGGCTAGTATCGGGAAGAAAGTTTTTGGCTTTAGGAAAAAAGCACGCTCGGGCCGGGAAAACAACGAGCCGCCCCAAAGGCGGCTCTTGGAAGACCGACTGCGGCTGAGCGCGGTCAGGCGGCGGCGGCGATGGATTGCATGGTTTCCGGGGCGACGACGCGGTCGATGTCGAGGAGGGTTTTCACGTCGCCTTTGACCTTGGCCATGCCGAGGAGGTAGGTGGTGTCGACGCGGGTGCCGAATTCGGGCGTGGGCTCGATTTCGGTGGC
>JACRHT010000016.1:600000-861539 GCA_016217545.1 Opitutia bacterium
AGGCCAGCGTGCCGAGATACTGATTCGGACCGCCGCGACGCGTCGAACGCATCACTTCGCCCAGCAGCGGATTGTGGCGATACCCGAGCTCCTCCGCCGCCGACAGGACGCGCGCCTGCGTGTCCTTGGCAATGCTCACCGCCCCGCTGAGGCTCCGCGACACCGTCGAGATCGAGACGCCGGCTTTGGCCGCGACGTCCTGAAGGGTGACCTTTCCGGCTGGGGTAACCGAAAGCATGCCGCGTTGATGTCCTCTCGGTCTCCTTCGGTCAACCCCGCCGACCCGTTCCTGCAACGTTTGCAGAAAGCCCTTCGTCCCCATTCGCCGCGCAAATATCCCCGTCGCGCGGCAACCTGCGAGGCTAGCGGACTTGGAAGGTCGCCGAGTCGTTCCGAATCGACGCGAGATCGGTGCGCACCAGCCGCAGCGCACCGTCCGCATCTTCGCGAATCCAAAGCGCCGGGCGACCCGGGGCGCCGAGTCCGACCCCGGCAATGACGACGTCCTCCAGAACCGTGTCCGCGAGGGTCCCCTCGCCTTTCGCCCGGCCCGGAGCGACGACCGAGATGCCGTCCGACAAGCTGTCGCGGATTTCCAGGCCCTGAATGCGCACGCCGGAGATGCTGCGCCGCTCCATGCAAATCTGCAGCGCCGCCCGCCACGTCCACGTGTGGTCGTAGCCGCCACACCGCACGAGCCGGCAATTCGTCACGGCGGTCATGCCGCTGAAATTGTTGTCGATCTTCCGCTCCGCGTCGCGCGTCGGAAACGACGTGCTGATCAGGATGCCGCACCCCGCCGTAATGTCCGTGAACAAACAGTCCTCAATGCGGTTGCCGGCGCCGCCGTAGAGCGAGCCGCCATTGGCAAGGAACGGCAGCTGACCCGTGCAGCGCCGGATCACGTTATGCCCGGGTTTCTCTGCGCCCTCGTCGTGCCCTTGGTCGAATGGCACCGGCCAAATCGCGTAGCAATCGTCGCCCGTGCCGCGCGCCGTGCAATTCTGCACGATGGAGTGCGTCGAACCCACGCAAAGGTTCACTCCGTCGGCGAGAAGATTGCGGAAACGGCAGCCGTCGATCACGAGGCGCACGCCGTTGTAGATCCACGCGCCCGCTTTCGTGTGCTCGACCCACACGCGCGAGATCGAAGCGTCCCGACAATCCGCGCCGACGAGCCCGTCGTTCGGTTCCTCGTCGTTGCGGTAGTTGAGTTGGCCGACCATGGCGAAATCGGCGACATGGACATTCGATCCGGTGAGCTTGAAACGCACGCGCCGCGTCGCATCGCCATAGAGCGCTGCATCGCCCACGAACGTCGTGTGCCACATGCCGGCGCCCTGAATCGTCACGCCGGTCGGCACCACGATGTCACCCGTGATCTTGTAGTCGCCGGCCGGCACCCAGACGATGCCGCCTTTTTTCCGCGCCTCGGCCACGCAACGACGCAGCGCGTCGGTGTCGTCCGTCTCCCCTCGGCCGCCCGCGCCAAAATCCATCACCGACAACGAACCCGCCGGACGCGCGACCGCCGCAGGCACGCACTCGAGGTCGACGAGATCGACGACGCAATTCACGCCGTCGTCCGCCGTCTTCGCGAGACGCACGACGTCGCCCGCCGCAATCGTCAATCCTTTCAAGCGCAGTTCGTCGTAGAAATTCCGCGCCTTCCCCTGCTTCGGGTCGTTGGAGAACGGGTAGTTTCCATAAAGCCACGCGTTGCGGGAGCTGAGCGCCAAATCCCCGGCCGCACGGCCGTTGATCGTGAGCGACAGCTTCGACGTCGTGCCGCCGCCAGTCGCCGCATCGGGCAAGCTGTAGCGCAACACCAGCGCGTCGGCCGCCCGCGGCGCGGTGAACTCCACGAATTCACCCGCGCGGGCGAGCTGCACGCATTGCTGGCCGGACGACTCCATCTCGACGCGGTGCGGAGCGTAGACCGGCCCCAGCACCACGCCAGAAGTGCGCATGCCTTCCACCTCGAGCGTGGTCCACGGAATCTCGGCGCCCACCGGACGCTCGGCTCCGCCGGACAGCGGGGCCGCCCAAACGGCCAGACTGATCGAGCCCAGAAAAAGGAAGCGCGCACGTTTCATGACGAAGAAATCGATTCCGCGGCGAGATCCGGCGCGCCGGCGCTGGCTGTTCCACCGCGCTGCACCGTGCGCCTCGCTCCGGCGGGCAACTTCACGGTTTCCTCGGCCACGACGATCACCGGCACGCCCCGATTCCCGTCGGCCGCCGTGATCGTGACCGCTTGCGGTTCGATCCGGACGCGGAATCGGTCACCGCGATATTCGAGGCCGAACTCCATCGCCCGCCATTGGCACGGCAATCGCGGATCGATCGTGAGCTGATTCTCGTCCGCGCGCACGCCGCCGAAGCCGAGCACGGCGGTCATCCAGGCGCCGCCGTTTGCGGCGGGATGCGAACCGCCCATGAAAATCGTGCCGACGTAGACCTTGTAGGCCGCCTTCAGATCGATCGTGGCCGTCTTGAGGAAATAGCGGTAAGCCGACTCGGTGTCGCCGAACTCCGTCGCGACGAGCGCATACGCACACGCGCTCAAGCTCGAGCCGTGCTCCGTGCGTGGCTCGTAATAGGCCCAATTCGCGCGCTTCACTTCCGTCGAGTAGCGCGCCTTGAACAGGTTCAGCATCATCACGACGTCGGCCTGCTTGATGACCTTCGTCGGCACAGCGAGTCCCTGCCCCGCGCCGAGGTATTCGTGCGGATGCACCATCTTCGCCTTCAGCTCGTCGATCGAGGCATCGCGCAGCTTGAAGTAGCCGTCAAACTGCTCGATCACGCCCGTCGTCGGATCCGGCGCGGGCACAAACAGCCGCGCTGCGGCGTCGGCGAACGCCGGCAACTCGCGCTCGATGTCGAGCTTGGCCAGCAACGCCACGAGTTCTTCCGGACAGCGCTGACGCAGGTGATCCACGACCGCGAGCGCGATCTCGAACGTCTCGCGCACGACTACGTTCGTGAACGCGTTGTTGTTGATGCGCTCGTGGTATTCGTCGGGCCCGATGACATCGAGGATCTCGTAGCGCGCGCGGTCCTTCTTGAAGTGGGCATACGAGTAGTAGAACCGCGCGCATTCGAGGATCACCTCGGCGCCGCCCTCGCGCAGCAGCGTGTCGTCGCCGGTGATTTTGAAATACTGCCACAGCGCGATCGCGACGTCGCCGCTGATGTGGACCTGCTTGTCGCGGAAGTGCGTGCGCAACTCGCGGCCCGTGATCGGATCGCCGATGTTGAAATACGTGCAGGCGTCGTCGCCGGTGTCCTGGCTTTCCCACGCGTAGAAGGCCCCGCGATAGCCCGGCCCCTCCGTCGCCGCCTTCCGGCGCGCGCCATCGAGCGTCTTGATGCGATAGCGCAGCAACTCGACCGCCTTCTCCGGATACGTGTGGAGGAAGAACGGAAACATGAACATCTCCGTGTCCCAGAAAATCGCGCCCTTGTAGACCTGCCCCGACAGCGCGCGCGCCGGGATCGAATTCGCGCTGCCCGCGACCGGCGCGACCATCAGCAGTTGCAGCAGACTGTAACGCAGCGCGAGCTGCGCCTCGTCGTCGCCTTCGATCAACACATCGCAACGCGCCCACCGCTGCGCCCATTCCGCGTCGTGCCGTGCGAGGCAGGCAGCGAAGCCGAGGTCTCGCGCGCGCTTCACCGCTTCGATCGCGGCCAATGCGAGCGGCGCATTGACGCGATCGTTATCCGTGAAGACCGCGAAATATTTCGCGAACGTCACCGGCACGCCGGGCTGCAGCGCCCGACGCGCGATGCGCAGAAGGCGACTGCTCGAATCCGCATGTTCATCCGCGACCAGTCCCCCGCCGACGGCCTCGGCGACCACAACGTGCTTTCCCGCCTCGTGGGTCCGTCCCTGCACGCAGAACACGCCTTCGGAGACCGAGGCCGCGAGTTCGCGCAAATGCGGGCCGTTCAGATCCCAGATTTGGTAGTCGATGCCCGTTCGGATCGTGAGTTCGGCGGCTTGGTCGCACTCGACCGAGAATTCGACCACGCCGAGGTTCGGCTCGACCGCGCTCAGGAAGCGGCGCGAGCGGATCGCCACCGACTTTCCGGCGACAGCGAAACGCGTCTCGCGCTCAAAGCACGCATTGGCGAAGTGCAGCGTTTGCCGATGTTGCGTCACCGTCGTGTCGAGCGCCGAGAGTTCGACGCCGTCGATCGCCACCTTCGTGTAGGCACCGTTCGGGGCATTGACCGGCTCGCGCCACGCCGAGCCGACCTGGTCGAACAGGCCGGCGAGCGTGATGCCGACGGCCTCGTCCGCCCCGAACTCGTCCAACGTGCCGCGATAGCCCATGTAGCCATTCGCGATCTGATAGACGTTGCCCCGCCGCATCAGGCTTTCCTTGCTGCCGGCGCACTCGGTGGTGCTGACTTCCCAAAGGTGTTTCATTCGAAATTACGTGGGCCGCGCCTCGTCGCGCACCCGCAGCGACAGCGCCGCCGCCACGATCATCGAGATGCCGCCGAGCAGCAGCGCGTGGATCGCGTGCCCGTGGAAAACGGTGCGCACGAGCAGGCCGAGCACCGCCGCCGCGAGAATCTGCGGGATGACGATGAAGAAATTGAACATGCCCATGTAGACGCCCATTTTCCGGTAGGGCACGACGCTGCTGAGGATCGCGTAAGGCAGCGTGAGCAGGCTCGCCCAGCCCACGCCGAGGCCGATCATTGAGACGATCAGCAGCTTCGGCTCGGCGAAGAAATACATCGAGCCCAGCCCGAGGCCGCCGACGGCGAGGCACAGCGCGTGCGTGCGAACGCGGCTCAGGCGCCGCGCGAGCGGCGGCAGCAGGAACGCTGCGAGCGCGGCCACGCCGTTATAGACGGCCATCAGCACGCCGACCCAGTTCGCGCCGGCATTGTAGGCCGCCGTCTTCGGATCGGAACTGCCGAAGTGATACTCCGTCACCGCGGCCGTCGCGTAGATGAAGAACGCAAACAGCGCGAACCACGTGAACATCTGCGCGAGCGCCAGCTGCCGCATCGAGGCCGGCATGTTGTTCACGTCGTGGATGAGTTCCACGAGGCCGCGCTTCTTGCCGGCGGCGTAACGCCAGCCGGTCACCACTTGCAGCAACCCGTAGAAGATCGCTCCGCAGGAGAGAATGTAGAGGCCCTTGTCCCAGCTGAGCGCCACAATGAGCGCAGTAAAGACGACGCCCACCAGCGCGACCGCGCCGCCGAAGCGATAGTAGCGCGCGGGATCGAGCACGACGCCGTCCTCGCTGCCGCCCGCGGCGGCCTCCGGCTCGCCGTGAAACGCGCGCTGCTGTTCCGGCGAATACTCCTGCACCTTGAACACCGTCCACAGCACCGCGGCGAGATAGACGACACCGCCGAGGCCGAACGACCATTTCACGGAGTCCGGCACGTGGCCTTCCGGCGCGGTGTTCGCCACCTGAAAGACGTTCGTGAGCAGATACGGCATCAGCGAGCCGACAACCGAGCTCGCGCCGATGAAGAAGGTCTGCACCGCGAAGCCCATCGTGCGCTGCTCGTCCGGCAACATGTCGCCCACGAACGCGCGCATCGGCTCCATCGTGATGTTGATCGCGGCATCCATGATCCAGAGCATGCCCGCCGCGAACCACAGCGCGGGCGAGTTCGGCACCACCAGCAGCGCGGCGGAGGCGCACAGCGCACCGATGAGAAAATACGGTTTGCGGCGGCCGAGCCGGTTCCAGGTCTTGTCGCTCAGGTAGCCGACGATCGGCTGCACGAGCAGGCCCGTGACGGGTCCAGCGATCCAGAGAATCGGAATCTCGTCCACCTTCGCGCCGAGCGTCTCGAAGATTCGGCTGATGTTCGCGTTCTGCAGCGCGAAGCCGAACTGGATGCCGACGTAGCCGAAGCTCATGTTCCAGAGCTGCCAGAAACTCAGACGGGGTTTGGGGATCAGGGAGGAAGACATAGCGCCTCTCATCTTCACGCGGCGGCTCGCTTAAGGCGAACCTGCGCGTTGATTTTTTCCAAATTCAGCTCGGCGAGATCCGCGACCACGACGTCGGCGCCCTGCTCGCGCAGTTCGCGGGCGTTGTAGTCGCGTGCGACGCCGATCACGAGGGCGAAGCCGCCGTCGGCTCCCGCGCGCACGCCGGAGACGGCGTCCTCGAACACGATCGCGCGTGCGGGCGCGACGCCGAGAGTCGCGCCCGCGGTCACGAAGATATCCGGCGCCGGCTTGCCGCGGAGGCCAAGCCGAGCGGACACGAGGCCGTCGACCACCGTCGCGAAGAGCGGCGCGGTCTGGCTGTGCGCGAGAATCAACGCGGAATTACGGCTCGAGGTTGCGAGTCCGATCTTCACGCCGGCGTCCCGCAGTGACCGGATGAGCGCGACCGTGGATGGATACACCCTCGCGCCGCTCGTCGCGACGAGGACGTTGAAGAGCTCGTTCTTGCGGTTGCCGAGCCCGCAGATGGTTTCGGCGCGAGGAGGATCGTCCGGCGAACCCAGCGGCAGGTCGATCCCGCGCGAGGCGAGGAACGATGCCACACCTTCGTAGCGCGGCTTGCCGTCCACGTAGGCGCGATAGTCTCGGCTGTGGGAGAACTCCTGGAATGGCGCACCGGTGCGCTCCGCCCGATGTCGCAGGAATTCATCGTACATCTGCTTCCACGCGGTCGAGTGGAGCGCCGCCGTGTCGGTGACTACGCCGTCCATGTCGAAGATCGCCGCATCGAACGTGCGGGCGGAAACTTCGTTCGCGCGGGAGTCGCAGGGCGCGGAAGGTTGAGCGGATGGAAAGGGAGAATTCACGAGGCGGAAGGGAAAAACCGGCGAGGCAGACGAACCCCGCCGGCGCTTGAGGGGAGCGGCGGCCCGCCGGTGCCTTCGCGGCGCGGCGGACAAACGCTGCGGAATCGGTGTCACCGTTCCGAGTGGCGCGCGGCGCCCCCAAGCACCGCGCGCCCCCCCGGGATCAGAACGTGAACGTGTTGGTGAGGGTGAAGGTCCGCGTCGGAGCGATGCGGTAAGCGGCCACCGTGCCGTCGGGCTCATACGTGATCGGAATGAGCTCCTTGCCGGAGAACGCGTCCTTCACGTTCAGCTGGACGTGCCAGTGGACCTTCTTGGAGATCCTCCGGTTGTAACCCACCCAGAGATCGACGTTCGTCTCGGACGGAGTCTTGAACGGGTTGGCGAGATCATACTCGACGGTCGTCGGGTCGTTCGGGTTGCCGGTCGGACGGAAGCCGGCCGTCGCGTCGCTCTGATAGCGCACGCCGCCGCCGAAGTGCACGCCCTTGAGCGCGCCGGTCTCGAGCTCGTAGTTGGTGACGAGATTGACGCGCCACTCGCGCAGCTCGGGAACCGTGGTGCCTTCGACCAGCTGGGCGAGGCGCCACTCGCTGCCCGGCGCGGCGACGAGACCTTCGCCATCGAACCAGTTCTTGCCGGCGGTCACGACGTCCTCGGTGCCCCAGTAGTGGTGGAGCTTGGAGACGCCGTCCTGAACCTTCAGCGCCGCGGCGACGAGGTTCATGAACTCGCGCATGTTCGCATTGCCGATGTTGGTGCGGCGGGCGTCGGTCTTGGAAGCGTTGAGCAGGACGCGCCAGTTCGGCTTCGGCTGCGCGGCTAGTTCGATTTCCCAACCCTTGGAGACGTTGTCCTCGGTGATGGCGAAGCCGGTCGGCACGCTGTAGGTGACCTCGTTCTTCGACGGGCCGAAGTCGCCGAAGGTGTCGATGCGCCAGGCCTTCCAGAAGCGCGGATCGACGGAGCGCTGGAACTTGCGCGTGTTATCGAGGATCTTCTTCTCGGTCGCGGGCGACACGATCCACGCGCCGTCGTTCGAGAGCACTTCGCCCGGTTGCAGCGGACGATTGGCGAAGTAGTGGAAGTTGTAGCGCATCGGGTCGCCGCCCGAGTTGGTGTTGAAGATGTCGGTGTCGCTGCCGGTCGCGCCGGCGGCAGTGGCGTCGTAGCCCCACGGCTTGATGTTATACTGGAAGACGTTCGCGAAGTTCTGCGTCAGCTGCATCCAGTTGCCGATCGAGGCGGCGTTGATCTGCGTGCTGGTCGCGTTGAAATTACTCGTCTCATAGCGATTCACGCGCAGCGAGAAGCGGCCGTCCTTGGTCTCGAAACGGACACCGTAGTCGACCGTCTTGCCCGCGGGCGCGGCGAGCGATTCGCCGTAGATGTCGACGCGGCTGGAGTCGGGTTTGAAGTTGGTGGAGCGGTTGTAGTAGACGCTCACGTTCACCGGCAGGCGCTCCAAGGTCTTCCGGAGCAGCGGCAGCTGATTCAGGTGCGCGACCAGGCTGTAGGACTTGGAGTCGACCTCGACGCGCTGGCCGATGGCCGGCAGATGATAGTAATCCGAACTCAGGTTCACCGCGCCGCGGTTTTTCGAGACGGGGAAATCATTCGGCGACATGTCGAACGCCCACGACTCCGCGGTGTCCTTGCGCCAGCCGATCGTGCCGACGAGCGAGTCGTCGAGCAACTTGCCCTGCCAGACGAAGACTTTCGATTCGGTCTCGGCCTTGCCGAGCGAGGCGCGCGTGGTGAGGCGGTCGCGATTGGCCGCCGAGGCGTCAGCGTCGACGATGTTGAACGGCGTGGTGCTCCAGCCGACGTAGTTGGCGGGATTCTCGGCTTGGGTCGAGTTGCGCGAGGGATTGCCGACCGGATAGAAGCCGTTTTCCCACGGCGCGGCCGGATTGACGTTCGAGTTCCAGGTCGAATTGAAATAGCGCATCGAGCCGCTGGCCATGGTGGTGTTGCCGCTGACGGACGGGAGATTCGCGCCGGCGAGCGGACGTCCGAGCAGCGAGTCGCCGAGGTAAACCACCTGCACGGGAATCAGTCCGCCATTGAAGCGCTGATCGGCGCGACCGGAGAGCGTGTAGAACGCATCGTCGAAGATGCCGTAGCGCTGCCAGGTGCGGGCGTCGGTCTCGACCGTGTCGCGGCCGACGAGGCCGGTGAGCGTGTGCTGGCCGAGGATGCGGCGCCAGAGGTTGTTGTCCTTCTCCGTGAAGTCGTGCTGCACGAACGCGGTGGCGCGGTAGGCCTCACGCTCCGAGAGGAGCGAACGGTTGCCGCCGGCGTTGTTAGAGGAGACGAAGGCGCGGCCGACGTTGGGATTCTTCGTGCCGTTCGAGTAGGGTTCGCCGTTGCCGAGGCCGGCATCCGGGGAACCGTCACCGTAGACCGCCATGGGATCGATCTGCAGGCGGACGTCGCCCGGGAGCAGCGCCTTCTGGCCGTTTTCGTAGCGCTCCTTCGAGTAGTCCAGCGAGATGCCGGCGCGATTGTGGAAATAGGTCTGCGTGAGGTTGACGTTGCCGACGTTGAAGTCCTGCCATTCGCGCTTCGTGTCGCCGTCGATAAGCTTGTTGTAGAAATCGAAGACCGACGGATCGGTGATCACCTTGTTCTTCCACAGGCCGGCCTTCGAATAGGGAGCGCCGGAGTTGATCGCCCATTGCGCCGTGCCTTGCAGCGAGACCCAGCCGTTGTCGGGCATGGCGGCGATGCCGCCGTCGACGCTGCCGTCGGCCCCGCGGCCGCCGGCGACGAACGCACCGATGATATCGGTAGCCATCACGACTTGGCCGCTTCCGTTCATGAACACGGTCGGGCCCGCGCGACCGGACGGCGTAGCGAAGGTGCCGATGTAGGGCTGATAGGCGGGATTCTTCGCGCCAGTGGCGGCGAGATTGACGCGAAATTGCCCGTGGTTCGGCCGGCCCGACAGATGGTCGAAGGCTTGGAACTGGTTATAGGTCGCCTGATTCAGCGCGGTGAACCAGGGCGAGATCGCATCCGACGGCGGCAGCATGCGCGGGTTGTTGCTATCGATGCTGCCGGACTCGAAGTTGGCTTTGATCGAGGTGAGCAGGCCGTCGCGATTGAGCGCCGCCGGCTCGTAACGCAGGGCGGCGTAGATGCGCCGATCATCTGAAAACGCGGGTTCCTGCCGGAATTTTTCGTTCTGGTTCAACAGCGACAGGCGTAGGGACAGCTCCTTCGGGACGATCACTTGGTTGAGATCGGCCGTGCTGCGCACGGTGCCGTAGTTGTCGACGCCGACCTCGACCGAACCGAAGTTGCGGAATTGGGCCGTCTTCAATCCGGCGTTGATGATGCCGGCCGGGCTGCCCTGGCCGAAGAGGATCGAGTTCGCGCCGCGCTGCATGTCGACGCGCTCGACGTTGTAGGAATCCCACGGCACGTCGGAGCGGAAGAAGTCGCGGGTGTTGTCCGCTGCGGCGAGGCCGCGCACGCGCGTGTTGTCGTTCGGACGCAGCGTGTCCTCGTTGAGCTGCGCCGCGTCGCCGACGCCGGCGAAGTTGCCGCGCGTGCCGCCGACCTCGGTGCCAGTGGTGTATTGCAGCAGGGACTTGTTGTCCTTCGCGTTGACGTCACGGAGGAACTCCTTCGTCACCACTGTGACCGCGCTGCCGATGTCGCGCAGTTCGGTGTTGAGGCGGTTGCCGGCAAGCGACGTCGCGGCGGAGTAGCCGTCCTTGGCGTCGCTGGCCTTGACCTCGAACGGCGAGAGCAGGACCACCTGCTCATCGTCCTTCTTCGGAGCGTCCGGGGCGGCCGGGGCCGTCTGCGCCTGGAGGGCGGGCAGCGTGCTGAAAAGAGCGGCAACAAAGACCGGGAGGAATCGGGGCGACGCTTTCGCGGCCGGTCTGCAAGGAGAACTGAGGCTTGGGTTGGTGCGTAACAGGGTGGTCGATTTCATGGGGAGCTAACGCGGAACGCGACCTGGCATTGATGAGGGTTTCCAGTCGGTCGCCGCTGTTGATAGCGCGCCCGCCGTCGCGGGCTACGCTTCGCGCCTGCAAACGTTGCAGAGATGCCGCACTCCTCTGCGCGAGGAGACACAGCGTCCACCATGGAGGAAAGGCGAGCGCGCCCGCCTTTCGCTCAGAGATAATGGCTCAGCTCGCGCTCGAAGTAAGTCAGCGTGAGCCGCAAGGCCGACCGGAGATCGGCGCGCGGCTTCCACCCGAGCTGCCGCTCGATGAGCGCGCCAGAGGAATAATAGTCGCCGATATCGATCTTCTGGCGATCGGCCGGGAACTCGCGCACGCGGTAGCCAGCGCTTGACGGATGGAGTTCGACCAGCAAGTCGGCCAACTCCCGCAGGCTCACTTTTCCCAACCCGCCAATGTTGTAGACCTGACTGATCGCCTCGTCGCGCGCGCCGGCCTCAAGAAACGCGTCCACCGCGTCGTCCACGTAGGTGAAATCACGCAGCTGCGCCCCACCCCAGACCTCGAATGGCTCGCCCTGCAGCGCAGACTTGATCCAAACTCCCACGAACGTCTGGCGCGCATCCTTGATCCGCATCCGCGGCCCGATCGTGTTGGTCAGGCGCAGCACCGTGCTGCGGATGCCGTGCACCTGCGAATACAGCAGGTGATACTGCTCGCCCGCGAGTTTGTTGATGCCGTTCACGTCGACCGGCCGCAACGGATGCGCCTCGTCCACCGGCAGGTAATCGGGCCGCCCGTAAATCTGCCGCGTGCTCGCAAACACGATCCGCACACCCGGGTTGTGCAGCCGGCAGGCCTCGAGAATCGAAAGCTGCGCCGCGCAGTTGATCTCCAGGTCCGTCACGGGATCCGTCATCGAATCCATGTGGCTGGTCTGCCCGGCCAGGTTGAAGAGCACATCCTGCCCGCGCACGAAGTTGGGCAGGCGGTGAAGGTCCCGCACGTCGGAGATGTGAATCGTCAACCGGTCCTCGATTCCGGCGATATTTCGCCGGTTGCCGCCATACTCGGGAATCAGGCTGTCGATGACGGTCACCTCTGCTCCCGCCTCCACCAGCGCCCGCGCCAGGTTCGAGCCGATGAAGCCCAGGCCGCCCGTGATGAGCACCCGCTTGCCACGATAGGATGAGGCGGACGACATGATCAGGCGCGGCAAGCGGCCGGCATCACAGGGTGAAACGCAAAAACGGGTGACATCAGGCGGGCATCGGAGCACGTCGCCCCGCCCCATTCAAGCCCGACGCAGCGGCCACGCCGCCGCCCGCTCGCGCCCTTCGCACGCATTGCGCAGCACTGGGCTTCGGTTGGCCTTGCCGGATTTATGATTGTCTCCGCTCATATAAATTCCATCTCCTGCCGGCGGTGCGCGTCTCCATGGACATCGTCAATGCCCGCCGGGAGCGACTGCGGCAGCTGATCCGCGTCGACGGTTTCCTGCCGTTGGCCGAGATTTGCCGGCGACTCGAGATTTCCGAAGCCACCGCGCGCCGCGATCTCGCCGTCATCGCCGGCGAGGGCCACATCACCCGCACCCGCGGCGGCGCGCTGGCCGACTACAACGCCTCCTTCGACTCCCTCGCCCAGCGCTCGCACCGCGCCCGCCGCCCGAAGGAAAAGATCGCCGCCGCCGCTCTCGCGCTGCTGCCGCCGAAGGGCACCGTCTTCCTCGACGCCGGCACGACCATCCTCGCCGTCGCGCGCGCCCTCGGCCGCAAGCGCGGCGCGGCCGCCGGCCTGACCTTCGTCACCAACAACCTTTCCGTCGCCACCGTGCTCGGCACGAACGAGGACATCGATCTCCACGTGCTCGGCGGCACCTTCCTGCGACGCCAGGCCGCGCTCCTCGGCGGTGACGCCGTGCGCGCACTGAGCAACTGGCAATTCGACGTCGCCCTGCTTGGCGGCGAAGGCATGGACGCCGACGGCGTCACCAATTCCCACGCCGAGATCGCCGCGTTTCAAAAGACCGTCTGCGAACGCACGCCACGCACCTTCTTCTGCCTCGACGCCACGAAGCTCGGGCGCACCACGCCGCACCGCGTCGCCCGCTGGGGCGAGTTCGCCGGCCTCATCACCGATGCCAACGCGAAGCAGTTCGCCGCCGCCGGCATCAAGATCCCTTCCCGTCAGCTGCTCCACGCCAGTTGAAGTCATGAACCTGACCGCACTCAACACGGCACCACCTGGAGCAACTACGGATGAATCTGGCTGAACTCGTCCGCCTCGCCGGCGTCGTCGGCGCGGGCGGCGGCGGCTTCCCCGCCCACGTCAAACTCAGCGCGCGCGCCGACACCGTCATCGCCAACGGCGCCGAATGCGAGCCGTTGCTCCACAAGGACGCCGCCGTCATGGAGCACCGCGCCGCCGACATCGTGCGCGGCGTCGAACTCGCGATGGACGCCGTCGGCGCCACCACCGGCGTCATCGCGATCAAGGCGAAGAACCAGCACGCCGTCGAAACCGTCACCGCCGCCTGCGCCGGCACGCGCGCCGTCGTGAAACTGCTCGGCGACTACTACCCCGCCGGCGACGAATACGATCTCGTCCACGAAGTCACCGGCCGCCTCATTCCGGCCGCCGGCCTCCCGATTCACGCCGGCGTCGTCGTGAACAACGTCGAGACGCTCGCCAACATCGCCGCCGCCGCAGGCGGCCGCCCCGTCACGCTCAAATACCTCACCATCGCCGGCGCCGTGCGCGAACCCGTCACACTCGCCGTGCCCGTCGGCACGAGCTTCGCGGAGTGCATCGCCGCCGCCGGTGGCGCGACCGTGCCCGATCCGGTGCTTTGCCTCGGCGGCATGATGATGGGCGAAACGACGTCGAATCTCGACGTGCCCGTCACGAAGACTTCCACCGGCGTCATCGTGCTCTCGCACGAACACCCAGTCGTGAAGCGCAAGCTCACGCCGCCCGAGTCCAAGGCGCGCATCGGCAAGTCCGCCTGCGACCAGTGTCGCTATTGCACCGAATACTGCCCGCGCTTCCTCCTCGGCTACACTGTCGAGCCGCACCTCGTGATGCGCGGCCTCGGCTTCAACGCCACCGGTAAACAGGACTGGAACGACTGGGCCGCGCTCTGCTGCGCCTGCGGACTCTGCACGCTCTACGCGTGCCCCGAACAGCTCTTCCCCAAGGAAGCCTGCGACGACGCCAAATCGGCCCTCCGCGCCGCCAACCGCAAGTGGTCTGGCCCCACGACGCCGCGCCCGCACCCGATGCGCGAAGGCCGCCGCGTCCCCATCAAGGCCTTGCTGCGCAAGCTCAGTCTCGAAGGGCTCGATGCTCCCGCCCATCTCCGCGCCGAACCGCTGGCGCCCGCGCGCGTCACGCTGCGCCTGAAACAAGGTGCCGGCGCGCCGAGCCAGCCGCTCGTCGCCGTCGGCGCGCGCGTGGCCGCCGGTGATGCGATCGCCGAGCCCGCCGCCGGCGCGCTGGGTTCGCGCCTGCACGCGCCGTTCGCCGGCGTCGTCGAGGCCGTCACCGCCACCGAAATCCTCCTCTCCCGCTCCGTATGAAAGAGAAATCCATCGGGCTCCTTGAACTCTCGAGCGTCGCCACCGGCTTTCGCGCCGCCGACACGATGCTGAAGGGCGGCGACGTGCGCCTCCTGCTCAGCCGCTCCATCTGCTCCGGCAAATACATGGTGCTCATCGGCGGCGATCCCGCCTCCGTCGAGTCCGCCATCGCCGCCGGCGCCGAGGCGGCCAACGGCTTCCTCATCGACAAGACCGTCATCGCGAACATCCAGCCGGAAGTCCTCGAGGCCATCGGCCGCGCCCAAGTGCCGCAGCCGAACGGCGCCCTCGGCGTCATCGAATCCTTCAGCGTCGCCGCGCTCATCCGCGCCGCCGACACCGTCGCCAAGGCCGCCAACGTCACGCTGCTCGAGCTGCGCCTCGCCATGGCGCTCGGCGGCAAGGCGTATTGCACGCTCACCGGCGACGTCGCCTCGGTCGACGCCGCCGTGAAGGCCGGCGCGCTCGTCCTCGCCGAAGCCGGCGTGCTCGTTGATGCCGTCGTCCTCCCGCGCCCGCATCCCGACGTCTACCGCGAGGTCGTCTGACGCGCGCACCGTTCCCGTTGCCTCAATCTACTCCAGTCCCGATATGAGCGAAACCGCGCA
Source organism: Opitutia bacterium (assembly GCA_016217545.1). Taxonomy (NCBI): domain Bacteria; kingdom Pseudomonadati; phylum Verrucomicrobiota; class Opitutia; species Opitutia bacterium. Next base: position 614,923 of record JACRHT010000016.1, read on the forward strand.
TATCCGCACAGCAAAAGCCAACCTACGCCCAGCGCCGCCTGTCGCCCTCTGGCACAATCCCCTCTCCGAAAGATGAGTTCCGCCCCAGCGTTGCCCCATCGGGCTGAGATCGAACACGTCGTCCGCCGCCTCGTTTACCAGCGGCTGAACCTTCCCATGCCCACCGCGGCCAAGGCGCCGCGCCCGCTCGTCGTCAATGTGAGCGCCCGGCATTGCCACCTCACGCAGGCGGCCGTCGACACGCTCTTCGGCAAGGGCCACAAGCTTCAGCCGAAGAAGATGCTCTACCAGGCCGGCCAGTTCGCCGCTGAGGAGAGCGTCACGCTCATCGGCCCGCGCAGCCGCGTCATCTCCAATCTCCGCATTCTCGGCCCATGCCGCGACCTCAACCAAGTCGAACTCGCCTACACCGACGCCATCTCGCTCGGCTTCGAGATTCCGCTGCGCGCCTCCGGCGACATCAAGGGCACCCCGGGCTGCATGCTTATGGGGCCGGCCGGCTTCCTCGAATTGCCCGAAGGCGTCATTCGTGCCGCACCGCACGCGCACATGCACCCCGACGATGCCGCATTCTACGGCGTAAAGGCCGGCGACTTCATGAAGCTCCGCATCGGCGGCCCGGCCGGCATCACTTTCGACCGCATGCTCGTGCGTGTCTCACCCGACTTCAAACTCGAGGTGCACATCGACACCGACGAGGGCAACGCCTGCGGCCTCGGGCCGGGCACGCCGGTCGAGCTGATCCGCTGATCCATTTTCCCAACCCATCGCATCCAACTCCAATCCCCATCCTCATGAGTGAATCCATCGGCATGGTAGAAACCAAAGGCTACGTCGGCTCCGTTGAAGCCAGCGACGCCATGGTGAAGGCGGCCGGCGTCTCGCTGGCCAAGCAGATCCAGATCGGCGGCGGTCTGGTCACCGTCGTCGTTAAGGGCGACGTCGGCTCCGTCAAAGCCGCGGTCGAAGCCGGCTCCGAAGCCGCCAAACGCGTCGGCGAACTCGTCTGCGCGCACGTCATCGCGCGCCCGCACGCCGAATTGGTCAAACAATTCGGATTCTAATCCCCAACCTCGAACACCTCTTTCGCCATGGCTCAAGAAGCACTCGGCATGATTGAAACCAAGGGTCTGTGCGCGCTCATCGAAGCCGCCGACGCCGCCCTCAAAGCCGCCAACGTCACCATGACCGGCTACGAAACCATCGGCTCCGGCCACGTGGCCGCGTTCTTCCGCGGCGACGTCGCCGCGCTGAAGGCCGCTGTCGACTCCGGCGCCGAAGCCGCCAAACGCGTCGGCGAAGTCGTCGCCGTCCAAGTCATCCCGCGCCCGCACGAGGACCTCGCCGGCCTCGGCAAGTGGGTCGCCTGAGCGGCCCGCCGCTAAATCCAGGTGGAGCGCGTTGACCCCAACGCGCTCGGGCGAGAACGCGTTGAGGTCAACGCGTTCCCCCCCACCAACCTGTTTCGCTCTTCTCGAAATCCGCCCACCGCTCTCTCGCGCATCGCTCATGAACATCCTCGTCGCGAACCTCGGCTCCACCTCGTTCAAGTATCGCCTCTTCGGCCTGCAAGGCGAAGCGGCGCGCCTGCTCGCCAAGGGCGGCTTTGAACGCGTGACCGATCATCGCACGGCGATCGATCAGGCGCTGGGCGAACTCGCCGACGCCGGCCTCGTGCGCGGGCCGGCCGATCTCGCCGCCGTCGCGTTCAAGACCGTGCTCGGTGGCGACGTGACGGGCTGCGTGCTCGCCGATGAGCGAGTCGAAGCCGCGCTCCGCGCCACCGCCGACATCGCCCCGGCTCACAATCCCGCCTACGCCGAAGGCTTGCGCGTCTTCCGCGAACGACTGCCCAGCGTGCCGCGCGTCGCGCTGTTCGAGACGGCGTTCTACCAATGGGTGCCCGACTACGCGCGCCGCTACGCCGTGCCGGAGTCGTGGTATCAAGCCGGCATCCGCCGGAACGGTTTCCACGGCGCCAGCCACAAGTTCATCGCCGAGCGCTCAGCCGAACTGCTCGGACGCGACGACATCGCCGCCGTCGTGCGCCGCCTCTATCTCGACGGACCGAAAGTGATTCCCGGCGCCCCGGTGCGCGTCATCTCGTGCCACCTCGGCGGCTCCAGTTCGGTGACCGGAATCTCCGACGGTGTCGCCATCGGCACGAGCATGGGCCTCAGCCCGCAATCCGGCCTCCCGCAGAACAACCGCGTCGGCGATCTCGACTCCGCTGCCGCCGCCACCGCAATGCGCCGTCTCGGCCTTTCCACGGAGCAAGTCGACCGCGCGCTCACCAAGGAGAGCGGCCTCCTCGGTCTCTCCGGCGTGAGCAACGACCTGCGCGACATCAAGGCCGCCGCTGACAAAGGCGATAAACGCGCGCAGACCGCGCTCGATGTCTATGTGCACTCGATCCGCCACTGGGTCGGCGCGTTCTGGTTCGATCTGGGCGGGTGCGACGCCCTCACCTTCACCGGCGGCATCGGCGAAAACGCCGCCTGGCTCCGCGAAGCCGTTTGCGCGGGCCTGTCCGACCTCGGCCTCGATCTCGATTGCGAGCGCAACGGTGCCAACACGCCCGAATCCGACCTCGCCGCCAACGAATCGCGCACGCGCGTCTTCGCCATTCCCGCGAACGAGGAACTCGTCGTCGCCAGTGAAGCCGCCCGCCTCCTCACCGACCTCCACGTCGCCCGCTGATCTTTCTCTCAACTCTCATCCCTCAACTCTCAACCCAACTACCACCATGGCCCAATCCGCCCTCGGTCTCCTCGAAACTCGCGGCATCACGGCGCTCGTCGCCGGCACTGATGCCATGCTCAAGTCCGCCAATGTCTCGCTCGTCGGCCCGATGAAACAGGTCGGCAACGCGCTCGTGACCGCCGTCGTCACCGGCGACGTCGCCGCCGTGAAAGCCGCCGTCGAATCCGGCGCCGCCGCCGCCAAGGCCTACGGCGAAGTCGTCAGCGTGCAGGTCATCCCGCGCCCGCACGACGAGATCGCCGTCGTGCTGCCGAAGCCGGTCGCGAAGAAGTAACGCGCTCCGCCGGGCCGGCACTTCGCGGGCCCGGCTTTCACGGCCTGGCCGCTGCGCATCGCGTCGCACGCCCGGCTCGTCGGGACGACGCGCCCTACCGGTCGGCCCTCCGCTCCAGACTCTCAGCTCTCAACTTCATCGCCCCATGTTCCTCGCTCGCGTTATCGGCGCCGTGGTCTCCACCAAAAAGGACGAGACCATGCGCGGCCGCAAACTTCTGCTCCTGCGCCCGATGTTGGTCGACGAGGCCAAGCCCGCGCAGTTCCGCCCCGGCTCGAACACCATCGTCGCCGTCGACTCGCTCGGCGCCGGCGCGGGCGACCTCGTGCTGTTCTGCCAGGGCAGCTCCGCCCGGCAGGCCGCGGGCATGAAATCCCTCCCCATCGACGCCGCCGTCATCGGCCTCGTCGATACCGTCGAAGTGCTCGGCAACCGTCTCGCCTGACCATGTCTCTCGCCATTGATGAAGCGCTGGTTCGCAGCGTCGTTGAGGAAGTAGTCAAAACCTTCGGCCGCTCGCCCGCGGCCGCGCCGGCTCCCGCGAGCTACGCCGCTCCCGCCATCGTGAGCGGCCGCCGCCCCGGCGTGTTCGCCGACGCCCCGACCGCCTGCGCCGGCGCGCACCAGGCCTTCTTGAAGCTCTCCGCCGCCGGCATCGCCGGCCGCGCCAAGGTCATCGAGATCGTCAAGACCCTCTGCAGCCAAAAGGCGCAGGAATGGGGCAAGTTCGAATTCGCCGAGACCAAGATCGGCCGCTTGCCCGACAAGGTCGGCAAGCTCGAGATCGTGAAGCTCGTCCCCGGCGTCGAGTGGCTCCGCCCCGACGCGCGCAGCGGCGACCACGGCATCACGCTCGAGGAGTTCACGCCCTACGGCGTCATCGCGGCGATCCTGCCGATGACGCACTCCATCCCGACGCTCTCCGGCAACATCATCAACATGGTGGCCGCCGGCAACGCCGTGGTCTTCAACCCGCACCCGGGCGGCGCCAAGTCCGCCGCGCTCGCCGTCGCGACCTACAACGAGGCGATCAAGGCCGCGCTCGGCATCGAGAATCTTGTCTGCACCATCGAGCAACCGTCGCTCGAATCCTTCGACGCCCTCTGCAAGGCCCCCGAAGTCCGCATGCTCTGCGTGACCGGTGGCCCGCAAGTCGTCGCCGCCGCGATGAAATCCGGCAAGCGCGCCGTCTGCGCGGGGCCGGGCAACCCGCCCGTCCTCGTCGACGGCACCGGCTGCGTCCAACAAGCCGCCAAGAAGATCATCGAGGGCGCCGCGTTCGACAACAACCTGCTCTGCATCGGCGAAAAGGAAGTCTTCGTGCTCGAATCCTGCGCCGACGCCTTCATCGCCGCGCTCTCGCGCCACGGCGCCAAGCAGCTCAACAGCCACCAGCTCGACCGCCTCACGAAAGTCGCTTTCTCGATGAAGCCCGACGCCGGTGGCTGCTCGCACGCGGTGCTGAACCGCGCGCTCGTCGGCGCCGACGCCGCCGTGCTCGCGAAGCATGCGGGCATCGAGGTTTCCGCCGAAACGCCGCTGCTCTTCGCCGAGACGGACGAGAATCATCCTTTCGTCTACGAGGAGCAGATGATGCCGATGCTGCCGATCATCCGCGTGAAGAGCGTGGAGCAAGGCATCGCCGGCGCGGTGAAAGCCGAGCACGGCTACAAGCACTCCGCGATCATCCACTCGCTCAACGTCGACCACATGACCGCCATGGCGCGCGCGCTCGACACGACCTTGTTCGTCAAGAACGGCGCCTGCACCGCCGGCCTCGGCCTCGGCGGCGAAGGCTACCTCTCCTACTCAATCGCCACGACGACCGGCGAAGGCATCACGACGCCCCGCACGTTCACCCGCACGCGCCGCTGCGTGATGGTCGACAACCTCCGGATCTACTGAGCCGATGAACTACGCGCGCATCGACGGCACCATCGTGGCGGCGGCCTGCCATCCCAGCATGGCCGGCACGCGCACGGTGATTTGCCAGCCCCTCGATGCCGAAGGCCGCGACGAGGGCACGCCCGTCCTCGCCGTCGATCCGCTCGGCGCCGGCCTCCATCAGCGCGTGATTCTCTCCACCGACGGCTCGGCCACGCGCCAGCTCGTCAAAGATCCGAAGACGCCGTTGCGAAACCTGATCATCGGCATCGTCGACACTCAGGACACACACGCCTGATACCGCTCTGCTTTTCTACTCACTACTCGCTACCCGCTACTCGCTACTCCGCCAAACCCATGCGCCTCGGCACTGTCATCGGCCGCGTCACGCTCACACTCAAGGAGCCCGTCTACTCGGCCGGCAGCCTCTTGATCGTGCAGCCGTTCACCCGCGAGCAATTCGCCGCCGCCGCGCGCGCGATGCCAAAGGACACCCCGAAAGCCCCGCTCGCCCCCGGCTCCTCGCTCGTGGTGTTCGATGAACTCGGCGCGAACGTCGGCAGCATCATCGGCTTCACCGAAGGCGCCGAAGCCTCGCAGCCGTTCGAAGGCGACGCCCCCGTCGACGCCTACAGTGCCTGCCTCGTCGACCAAATCGACTACCAGCCCCTGCGCTAATTTCCCCCTCTCTCAGCTCTAGACTCTCAGCTCTCAGTTTTTTTCCACCTCATGCCTCAAGTCCTCACTCTCAGCGAAGTCGAAGCGCTCACCAAGTCCGGCCAGGCCATCCCGGCCGACGCCATGCTGACGCCCTCCGCCCGCGACTTCGTCAACGAACGCACCCGCTACGCCGGCCGCGCCCACTCGAACGGCACCGCCAGTCACGCGGCGCCCGCTCGCAACGGCAGCGCGCCCAAAGCCCCGTCGATCCCCGACTACGAATTCAAGTGGACGCCCGGCACCGATCCGAAGACGCCGGCCGAGATCGAAAAGTTCTTCAACTCGCCCGCGATCCAAGTCCTCAAGCAGCGCATGTGCGACATGGGCTCGCGCCTCTGGACGCGCGACTACACCGACGGCAACGGCGGCAACATCACGATCCGCGTCGGCGACAACCTCGCGCTCTGCACGCCCACGCTCATCTGCAAGGGCTTCATGAAGCCCGACGATATGTGCCTCGTCGACCTCGACGGCAACCAGCTCGCCGGCACGCGCGTGCGCACGAGCGAAGCGAAGACGCATTTCGGCATCATGAAGCGCCAGCCGGCCGCCAAGGCCTGCGTGCACGCGCACCCGCCGCACGCCACCGCCTTCGCCATCGCCAACGCGCAGATTCCCTCGTGCCTCATCCCCGAGGCCGAAGTGTTCCTCGGCAAGATCGGCGTCGCGAAATACCAGACGCCCGGCACCGCCGCCAACGCCGATGAAGTCGGCGAAGTCGGCCGCGACCACCAAGCCGTGCTCATGCAGAACCACGGCGTGATCGTGTGGGGTAAGGACGTCGAGGACGCTTACTGGAAGATGGAGAACATCGACTCCTATTGCCGCACCGTCTGGATCGCCGCCGGTCTCGGCACGGGACTGCACCGCTTCAGCACCGAGCACCTGAAGGATTTGATCAACCTGCGCCAAAAACTCGGCATGCCCGACCCGCGCGCCTCGCTGAAGGAATGCGAACTGTGCGACACGACCGATTTCCGCCCCGGCGCCGTCTGCGAATCGCCCACGTCGGCGCGCGAAGCTGCCCCGAATCCCGAAGTCGAAGCGCTCGTCCAGAAGCTCACGGACGAAATCACCCGCAAACTGGCCGGCGCCTGAGCCCAAGGCGCGCCCCGCGCGCAACCTTGACGGGCCGCCGCGGTCAGCAGAAGAGCGATGAACTCCTCCCCCGGTGACTCTCCCCGCGCCCGCGAGCCCCTGCGCTCGCCGTGGTTCCGCCGTGCACTCTGGCTCGGCATCCTCGCGACGTTCCTCGGCGTGGCGTGGTCGTGGCAAGCCACCCACTTTGCCCGCCGCGAACGCGCCTCCGCCACCACCCGGCAGGCGCACGCCCATGCGCTCGATCTCGCCCTTGTGGAACTCTCCGCCGCCGCGACGCAGGCGGACGCCGCGGCCGAAATCTTCCTCGCCACGTGGCGCTCCTCGTATCTCGACGACGCACTCGCCACCGAAGACGCGCTGCGCCGTCGCCTCGCCGGCCTGCGCGCCGAGCTCGCGACGGACACAGCACTCGCGCCGTCGCTCGAGACGCTGGATTCGCTCCTGGAACAGCGCCGCACCAACATCGCGCAATTGATCGCGTGGGCCCGCGCCGGCCAGTTCAACCGGGTGCGCGAATGGAGCGAAGCACACCGCGACGCGGTGCGCGCCGGAGCCGTGCAAGCCGCCATCGATTCGCTCATCGCCAGCCAGCGTCTTGCCCGTGAACAGGACGCGGCCGTCCTGGCCGCAGCAGCGCGGCGCAGCGATCAAGTGATGTATCTCAGCTGGATCGTGGAGGCATCGCTCTGCGCCCTCGTTGCGTGGCTCCTCTGGCGCTACGAACGCTCCCGCCAGCTCGTAATCATGTGCGCGTGGTCGCGCACGATCCAGTTCGAGGGCGAGTGGCTGACGTTCGAACAATACCTCGAGCGCCGTTTCGGCCTCCAAACCTCCCACGGCGTGCGCCCCGAAGTCGCCGCGCAAATCGACGCGGAGGATCGCGAAAACCACACCGGCACCCCGTAGTGCCCCGCGTCCTCAGGCGGGGTCAGCGCCGAGCAGCATCACGCCCCCCACCCACTCGGCGCTCGGCTGCCAGACCACCGTCGCTGTCTCCACCCGCGCGGGGGCCGCATCGCCCAAGGTTCGCTCGAGGCGCCACTTTCGACCGGCCGGCAGCGCAAGCTGCAACGGAACAGCCGCGCCCGCGAATACATGCCAGACGACGAGCACGCGCCGCGCATCGGGGGACACGAAAGTCGCGATCTGGCTTCCCATCGGATGCGCCAGCGACTCGCCTCCCGTTCGCCGGTAGCGCGCGATTCCGTCGCGAATCAACGGCGCCACTTCGCGGTAGAGCGCTATCGCCTCCGTCACCCTCCGCCACGCCGTATCGTCCAAGGCACTCACGTCGCCCGAGAGGAACATTCGACCGAGGAACGTGGCCGCGAGCGAATAGCTGAGCCGCGCCGGACTGTCGCTCGCGCGCAACACCGCCCAGATCTGCTTCTGCGCGGACCAAACCAGCGGATTCAGATTCGCCGCGATCAGCGGGATGTCCGGCGTCTCGTGCGCGTCGGAAAACGAACTCATCGCCGTCAGCGCCATCATCGACGGTTCGAGACGATGTCCACCCGATGAGCAGTTCTCGATCACGAGATCCGGCAACTCGCGCCGCAGACGCGCGAAGAACCGCTGCACGCCGGCCAGATGCTCGCGGAGATTTTCGCCCGGCGATAGCGGTCCGTCGACGCCCGGGCCGATCGAGTCGTTGCAGTCGACCTTGAGATAACCGAAGCCGTCGTCGCGCAGCCGCGCGATCACGCGCTCAGCGAGGAATTCGTGCACCCAAGGGTCGCGAAAATCCCAGAAACGCCGCGCACCAACCTGCAACGGCGCGCCGTCGCGGTGGATTTGATGAGCCGTCTCGTTCCACGCGTTCGAGCCGGGATTGATCGCCTCGAACTCGAACCAAAGCCCCGGCACCAGCCCTCGCGCGCGGATTGCGTCCGACGTCGCGCGCAAGCCGCCGGGAAACGCGCGGCGGTTCACGCGCCAGTCGCCGTTCTGCTGAAACTGGTCGCCCGGGCGCTCAGCCCATCCGTCGTCGATGACGAGGTAGCGCACGCCACTGCCGGCCAGCCGGTCCGCGAGCGCGACGAGCGAGTCATGCGTCGGGTGTCCCCACGACGTGCACCATTCGTTGAACACCACCGGCAGCTCCGCCTCTCCGGCGGGCAGCGGCTGTGCGCGGAATCGCGCAGCGTCCAGCAGCCGGTCGCACGCCTCGACCACACCACCGACGGCGGCGGTCAGAATCGCCGCGGGCGCCTCGACGCGGCCGCCCGGGGCGAGCGTGTGTCGCCATTCACCGTGCAACCGATCGGGGCCGCCGCCCGAGAGCGCGACTTGATCGGCGCGCCGATAGACTTCGAGGTGCCACGTGCCGGGCGTGGCGAGTTGCGCTGCCCAAGTCACACCCGCAACGCGATCTTCGAGCGCAAGAAACGGGAACCAGCCGTTCACCGGCAGCGAGCCCGCTTGGCCGAAACGTTCGCTGCGCACGCCGTGGCCAGTCCACGAACGCTCCAAGTGCAGCGCTTCCACCGAGCGCTCCTCGTGTCGCCCTTCCGCGCTCCACGCGCTGCGGAAGCGATGCACGTGCAACCGTCCCGGTGCATCGTCGGCGGCGAATGGCGTCAGGCCGCCGAGGGAAAAGGCGCTGAGGAAATCGAGCGTGAGCGGCCGTGGCGTTGGGTTTTCGGCCGAGACCCGCACCGTCGCGACTCCGGTGCGAGGATCAACCGTCAACTCGTGGCGGCACACGAGGTCGCAATCGGCTGCGAGCACCGTCGTGAGCACGACTTTGCCGTCCGCGTCCTCGCGACGGTGATCGCGCACGACAAAGCTCGCGGTGGTCGCGCTGTTCCGAAGCGTGCGGCCGTTCGCGAAGCCTCCGGGCAACACGTCGCCGCTGACGTGGGCGTGCACGAGCGGGTCGACTTCCCACGCACGCGTGCGATTCCACGGTGCCGGCAGTTGCGTGATCGCGGGCGAATCGAGCCACTCGCGCGGTGCGACTGCGTCGCTCGCTTTCGCGAGCGGCAGCAGCATCAGGCCCCACGCATCGGGACGATCCTCGGGCGCGACGTAGCGCACGAGCAGGTCACCGATTGAGTATTCGGCGCGAACGAGAATCGGCATGCGGGTTCTTAAATGCAAAGCGGCGAAAGTCGCGAGACTTTCGCCGCGAGAGATTTCTCAAAGCTCGGCGCTCAGAACCGCGTGGTCGCGGAGAAGGTGAACGTGCGCGGGTTCGACCAGGTGCGGCCGCCGGCGGAGTAGAGCTTGTCGGTCACGTTCTCGACGTTGAGCTGGAAATCGACGGGACGGCTGGCGACCGTCACGCGGTGGCCGATCGCGGCGTCGAACACCGTCCAGCCGGGCAGCACGGTGCCCCACGAGGAGTTGCTGGCGGCCGGCATGACGGAGGTCTGATAGCGCACGCCGAGACCGAGCCAGAGGTTCTTCAACTTGCCCTCGGTGAAGTTGTATTTCTGCCAGACGCGGACCGTGTCGTCCGGAGTATTGTCCAGCGGGCGGCCGTTGAGGATCGAGTAGTCGATCATCGACTGCGCCGTGGCGGCCGTGCCGGCGAGCGGCTTGGAGAGCGTGAGCTTGTTCGTCCAGAGGTGGCTGGCCTCGAAGCTCATCGTGTAGTTGCGATTCGGCATCCACGTGAAACCGACTTCGATGCCGGCGGAGGTGTTGCCGTCGATGGTGCGGTTCCACTGAACCTTGGCGGTCTGCGCGAGGTTCTGCGTGGCCGGATTCGGATCGACCGCGGTGCCGACGTTGCGCGGATCGTTGGCCGTGCGCTCGTTGTCGATGATGACGGTGTTGTGGCGGGTGAGTTCGAAAACGCCGACGCGGCCGATGAGGCGGCGGTCGAAGAACTCGACCTTCAGACCGGCCTCGCGACCGAGGCCCTCGAGATCGGGCACGGGATTGGCGGCGCGCTCCTCCGGGGTGACGAGCGCGGTGAAGCCGGAAGCGGCGTTGATGAGCGATCCGGCGGGCACGGCTTCCGTGCCGACGTTCTGGCTCACATAGAGGTTGATGCCGGGGAGCGGTTCATAGACGAGGCCGACGGTGTAGGAATCCGTGGTCGTCTGGTCTGTGTGGAGGAAGCGCTGGAGGCGCACGCGATCGCGGTCGAGGTTCCAGGAATCCTGCTGGATGCGCGTGTTGCGATAGCCGCCGAAGGCCGTGATGCGGTCCTTCCAGAAGCTGCCGCTGTAGGCGGCGTAACCGGCCTCGGGGTAGGTGCGCGAGTAGCTCTGGGCGGTGACGCCGGGAGCGAGGGTATCGTCGGCCCAGGTGAGGATCGACTCGTAGTTCGGCACGGTGTGAACGCGCGGGTCAAAGTAGTTGAGGATGTTCGAACCGGTGAGGCTGGCCGGCGAACCCGTGACGTTGGGCGAGGCCGTGACGGCGGCGAGGTTCGCGAAGTTGAAGGTCGGATTGACCGAGCGAGCCTGATTGTAGGCCGCCTCGTAGCCCGCGAGGAACTTGTGCTTCGCCTTCAGGAATTCTCCCGTGAACACAGCCTCGAGCTTGCCGGTGAGCGGGATCTCCTCGCGCTTGGTGGCCGTGGTGGTGGCGGAAAGGAGCGGCGTGCTGCCGTCCGGGTAGCGGCGGAGCGCGTTGCTGAAGAAGGTCGTGTAGCTGTGCTGGTCGGCCCAGCGGCCGACGGCGCGGACTTCGAGCCAATCGGTGACCATCAAGTTGGCCTCGCCTTCGACGAGATCGTATTTCGTGGAGAAGAAGTCGTGCTCGCCGAAATGGTTGGCGTCGTAGCCGCTCGCCCAGTCGCCCGCGGTGAAGCTCTCGCCCTCGCCGAGGGAGCGCCAGCGGCCATCGAGCGTGAACTTGTCGAGGCGCCAGTTGGCGAAGGTGCGGGCGATACGCGTGCGATATTCCGCCACGGTGTAGGGAATGCCGGCCAAGGCGCCGGCGCGGCTCTTGCCGAGGTCGAGCAGCGCCTGCGAGGGATTGTCGTAGTCGGCCTGGTAGGCCGCGGTGGACTGCATGGAATTGCTCACCATGTTGCCGCGCAGGTCGCGGTGGGCGTATTCGAGCCGTGTGGTGAGCTTGTCGAACGGACGCCATGTCACCTGCGGATTGAGGTAGAACGTGGTCGAGTTGCTGAAGTCGCGCCACGTGTTGTCGTCGCTGTATTGCGCGATCAGGCGGTAGGCGACCTTGTCCTTGTAGATCGGACCCGTGAGGTCGGCGCGGAATTGGTAGCTCTCGTTGGAATCGACGCGCACGCCGAACTTGTAGGCTGGCGTGAACTGCGGCTTGGCGGTGACGAGATTCATGACACCACCGAGGGTCGAGCCGCCGATGAACACCGACATGGGACCGCGGGCGACTTCGACGCGGTCGACGTTTTCGGTGCCGAAGCCGAACTTCATCGGCAGGCCGTTGCGCTGGCTGATGTTGATCGGCTGGCCGCGGATGCGGGTGCGCAGCGGTTCGCCACCGGTGACGGAGCCCGCGGTCGGATCGATGCCCGCCGAATTGCGCGTGCCGCCGTCCATGCCGCCTTGGTCCGTGGTGAAGCCGGCCTGGTAGTTCGCGACGCCGTTGAAGCCGATGCCGCCCGTGTCCTCGAGGAACTGCGCGGTGACGACATTGATCGCGAGCGGGATCTTGGAAAGTTCGGTGGCGAAGCCCGTCGTGGCGACGGATTTGTCGGCCACGTAGGCCGAGTCGCGACGGCTGCGCACCTCGAAGACGGAAAGTTGCACAACCGGGTCGCCCTCCTTCGGCGCCGTCGTGTTTGACGGCACCGCTTGCGCAGCGAGCCAGGGAGCGCTGGCGAGAATGCCGGCGGCGGCGAGAACCCGGGAGCCAAAGCGGGAGATGTTCATTGTCGGGGGATGAGGTGGATGGAGGTTAGGTGACTTCCGCAAGCGCGCAGCGCCCCGCGACGACAATCCGGTCGGCAAGAGCCGACGACGGACGAAGAACGGACGGGGCAAAACAGCACACGGGGTTTACGGGGTTGCCTGCGTATGGCTCCGGTCCGCGCGCGCGAAAACCGCTGCGTTACTGAAATCGCTCAGCCGCCAGCGCGCTCGCGTCCTGAGCGATTTCGGCGTCGCCTCGCTGGTGCGCCGGGCGCTTGCTCGGACGCTGCCCCCATGTCTCGCTCCCCGCGTTTCCCCTTCCGCCGTTGGCTCGCGCCGGCGCTCGCGCTATTGATCGCGGTCGCATCGCGCGCCGAGGCCGTTCGCCTCATGGCCGTGGGCGACTCGATCACCGCCGGCGCCGACTTTTTTTCCTGCTACCGTTTTCCGCTCTGGGAGAAACTGTTCGCGGCAGGCTACGTCGTGGAATTCGTGGGCACGCAAACCAGCGAAACCCGCGTCGGCCCTCTCGCCCACGAAGGCTACGGCGGCAAGAACACGGAATTCCTCGCCGCGACCATTCCCGAGCATTTTCGCGCCCACCCGGCCGACATCGTCCTGCTCCACAGCGGACACAACCACACGGTCGAGGAGCAGCCGGTGCCGGGAATCGTCGACGCGACAGAAAAACTCATCGCCGCATTTCGCGCCGCGAACCCACGCGTCACCGTGCTGCTCGCGCAGGTGATTCCCGCCGGCAAATTGCCGAAATACTCCTACCTCCCCGAGCTGAACGCCGCGCTCGCCACTCTCGCGCAACGTTTGGATCGTCCGGAGCAACGCGTCATCCTCGTCGATCAGGCAACTGGTTTCGATTGGGCGACCGACACCGTCGCCGACAAGGTCCACCCGAACGCACTCGGCGCGGAGAAGATGGCGCAGCGGTGGTTCGACGCGCTGCGCGAGGTGTTGCCAAAACCGGCGCGCGAGTTCGCGCCTCGCCGCGTGCTCTATAAGCAGGCCGGCGATACGGCGCTGCAGCTTCACGTTTTCTCTCCCTCCGACCAACGCACGGCGGCTCCCACCCGCGGCCGGCCCGCGATCGTGTTCTTCTACGGCGGCGGCTGGACGCACGGCACGCCCGTGCAGCTCTATCCGGAATGCGCCTTCTTCGCTGACCGCGGCCTCGTCGCGATCAGCGCCGACTACCGCATCGCTTCCGCGCACGGCGCCACGCCGTTCGACGGCGCAGCCGACGCCCGCTCGGCGCTCCGCTGGGTGCGGGCGCACGCGCACGAACTCGGCATCGACCCCGCGCGCATCGCCGCCGCGGGTGCCTCGGCCGGCGGCCAACTCGCTGCCATCACCGCGCTGGCATCGGGACCCGACGACCCGGCCGACGACCGTAGCGTCTCTCCTCGCCCCGATGCCTTGCTGCTCTGGTATCCAGTGCTCGACACGGGGCCGGCCGGTTTCGGCCACGCGCTTTTCGGCGACCGTTTCGCGGAACTCTCCCCGCTCGCCCTCGTTCGCGCCGCGCCGGAACGTCTGCCTCCCACGCTCATTTTGATGGGTGACACAGACAGCGCGACGCCGCTGGCGACGTTGCGCGCCTTCGAAAGCGCCGCCCGCACGGCGCGCCGCACCTGCGACGTCGTCGTGTTCCCCGGCGGCAAACACCCGCTCTACGCCTACCGCGAAGGCGGAGAGCCCATCCGCGGCCGCACGCTCGCCGCGGCGGTCAAGTTTCTCGAGGCACTCGGCTGGCTTCCCGTTCACTGAGCGATTTCAGTGTGGCGCGATTCGCGCCACCTTCGGCGGCTCGCGACAGTGCGGACATGCCACCCCGCCCGCGGCCGCTCCTCCGCGCTCTCGTTTTCGTCGCTTCGCTCGGCGTCGCCGCGACGGGCTGGGCGGATCGCGAACGCCTCCTGCTCGATTTCGGCTGGAAATTCCACCTCGGCGATCCGGTGGGACTCAACCCGGCCATCTTCACCTATCCCGAAGTCGACGCGCTGGAGCGCACCGGCCGCGCCCATCTGGACGACGAGCCGAAGCTCGTCCCGCTGCGCCGCACGGCCGCCGACATCAACGTCGCGCCGGCCGTCGCCTTTGCCCAACCCGACTTCGATGATCGCGCATGGCGCCAACTCGACTTGCCGCACGACTGGGCGGTCGAGCTGCCGTTCAACCCCAAGGCGCTGCGCAATCACGGCTACAAGAACATGGGGGCTGGCGTCGGCGCGCAAAACTCCTGGGAGGCGCTCGAAATGGGCCAGAGCGCGCAGGCCCTCGGCGGCGTGTCGGGCAACACGATCGGCTGGTATCGCCGCAGCTTCGACCTCGTCGCGAGCGACCGCGGCGGCGCGCTCTGGGTCGAGTTCGACGGCGTCTACCGCAACTGCCTCGTCTGGTTCAATGGCCGCTGCCTCGGCCGAAACGTCAGCGGCTACAGCAGCTTCAAGTTCGACCTCGCGCCCTTCGCCCACTTCGGCGGCCGCAACACACTCGTCGTTCGCGTCGACGCCTCGCGCACCGAGGGCTGGTTCTACGAGGGCGCCGGCATCTACCGCCACACGTGGCTGGTGAAAACGCCGCCGCTCCACGTCGCGCATTGGGGCACCTTTGTTTCAACGACGCTCGCGCCCGACGGCACCGCCACCGTGCAGGCGCAAACCACCGTGCGCAACTCCGGCGCGCAATCCGCCCGCGGGATGCTCGTTTCGCGCGTGCTCGATCCCGACGGACGCAGCATCGCAGAGGCGACGACATCCGAGTTCGAAATCGCCGCCGGGGCCGAGACGACGCTGACGCCACAGCTCACGGTGCCCGCGCCACAACTCTGGTCACCCGAGACGCCGATGCTCTACCGGCTCGTTTCCGAAGTGCGCCCTATCGTCGCGGCCCCGATCGAGCCGACCGTGCCCGATCGCTACGAGACGACCTTCGGCATCCGCACCATCCGTTTCGATTCCACCCAGGGCTTTTTGCTCAACGGAAAGAAATACGTCATTCGCGGCCTCGGCGTGCACCAGGACCATGCGGGCGTCGGCTCCGCCGTGCCCGACGCCGTGCAGGAATTTCGCATCCGCCGCTTGAAGGAAATGGGCGCGAACACCTATCGCACCGCGCACCACCCGCACTCGCCGGCGATCCTCGAAGCTTGCGATCGGCTTGGTCTGCTGGTCGTCGATGAGAACCGCCGCTTCGACGACACGCCCGAAACCCTGAGCCAGATCGAGCGACTCATCCGCCGCGACCGCAATCACCCGAGCGTCGTCCTGTGGTCGCTCGGCAACGAGGAATTCCGCGACCGCATGCAGGGCGAGCCGTGGGGCGAACCGATCGCGCGCACCATCCAAGCCCTCGTGAAACGACTCGACCCCACACGCCAGACCATGATGCCGATGAACGCCGATTGGGGGAAAGGGTTCTCGCACATCGTCGACGTGATGGGGTTCAATTACCTGAAACTCGGCGACGTCGACAAATTCCACGCCGATCACCCGCACATCCCCGCGATCAGCAGCGAGGAATCCTCCGCGGTCTCGACGCGCGGCATCTACATTGAAGACCGCGTCCGCGCCTACGTCACCGCCTACGGGGACAAAGTCCCGCCGTGGGGTTCGCGCAACGAGCAATGGCTGCCCTATTTCGAGGCGCGCCCGTGGGTCGCCGGCGTGCTGATGTGGGCCGCCTTCGACTGGCGCGGCGAGCAGTGGCCCTACGACTGGCCCGCGATCAACTGCCAGTTCGGCGTCCTGGATACGTGCGGCTTCGCCAAGGACAGTTTCCATTTCCTCCAAGCCTGGTGGTCCGACCGCGAGGTGTTGCACCTCCTGCCGCACTGGAACTGGGCCGTGCGCGACAAAGAGCCGATCGCCGTCCGCGCCTACACCAACGCCGACGAAGTCGAACTCTTCCTCAACGACCAGAGCCTCGGCCGCAAAGCCGTCCCGCGCGGCGGCTACGTCGAGTGGCCCGTCGTCTACCAAGCCGGCACGCTCCGCGCCGAAGGCTATCGCGCCGGTCAGCGCGTGAGCTCCGCGAAAAGCGAAACCGCCGGCCCGGCCGCCGAAATCACGCTCACGCCCGACCGCGCGACACTCCGCGGCGACGGCGAGGACTGCGCTCTCGTCACCGTTTCCGCGCGCGACAGCGAAGGCCGTTTCGTGCCGACCGCGAGCGACGCCGTGGAATTCGAACTCTCCGGCCCCGGTCGCATCATCGGCGTCGGCAACGGCGACCCGTCGTGCCACGAACCCGACAAGGGCACCCGCCGCAGCCTCTTCAACGGTCTCGCGCAGGTGATCGTCCAAACGACGAAAACCGCGGGCCCGATCGTCCTCACCGCGCGCGCTCCGGGACTGCCACCCGCGAAACTCACGCTCACCGCCGCTCCTGCCACGCCGCGCCCGGCCGTGCCCTGATTTCCCTTTCCTGATGACCCGTCACGAACTTCACACCGACTTCGTCGTCGTAGGCGGCGGCTTGGCCGGCGTCTGCGCCGCGATCGCCGCCGCCCGCAACGGCGCCAAAGTCGTCCTCGTCCAGGACCGCTCCGTCCTCGGCGGCAACGCCTCCAGCGAAGTCCGCATGCACGTCGTCGGCGCCGACGTCCACGGCCGACGTCCCGGCGCGCGCGAATCCGGCCTGATCGAGGAACTCCGCCTCGAAGACGCCTGCCGCAACCCGCACCGCTCCTACTCGCAGTGGGACTTGCTGCTCTACGAAAAGGTCACCGCCGAGCCGAACATCACGCTGCTCCTCGACACGGTCTGCACCGGGTGCGCGACCGAGGACAGCGGCAACGGCACGCGCCGCATCGTCTCGCTTGATGCCGTGCGCCACTCGACCGAGGACGAGTTCCGCATCCACGCCCCCGTCTTCGCCGACTGTTCCGGCGACGGCCGGCTCGGCAGCGAGGCGGGCGCGCTGTTCACCGTTGGCCGCGAGGCGAAGAGCGATTTCGGCGAACCGCTCGCCCTCGACGCCGCTGACCGCCAGACGCTCGGCAGCTCCATCATGTTCACCGCGCGCCGTCACGAACAGCCGCAGCCGTTCCGCGCTCCGGCCTGGGCGCGCAAATTCCAAAAACACGAGTTCCGCCTGCGTCCGTTCGACGGCTACGAATACGGCTACTGGTGGGCCGAATGGGGCGGCCAGCTGGATACGTTGAAAGACAACGCCACGATCCGCCACGAGTTGCTCCGGATCGCGCTCGGCATCTGGGATTACGTGAAAAACTCCGGCGACCATCCCGGCTCGGCGAACTGGGCGCTCGACTGGGTCGGCGCCGTGCCCGGCAAGCGCGAATCGCGTCGCTTCGTCGGCCACCACGTGCTCACGCAGCAGGACCTCGAGTCCGCGCCGGCGTTTCCCGACGCCGTCGCCTTCGGCGGCTGGCCGCTCGACCTGCACCCGCCGAGCGGCATCGACGCCATCGACGAGGCCCCGTGCCGTCACATCCACCTCAAGCACGTTTATCCGATTCCGCTGCGGGCGCTCTGCTCGCGCAACATCGGCAACCTGCTCTTCGCCGGCCGCAACATCAGCGCCACGCACGTCGCCTTCGCCAGCACGCGCGTGATGGCCACCTGCGCCGTCATGGGACAGGCCGTCGGCACCGCCGCCGCGCTCTACGCTCCCGCCGCACCGCGCTCCCTCACGGAACACTTCTCCGGCACCGCCCTCGTGGCTCTGCAGCAACGCCTGCTCCGCGACGACGCCTTCCTGCCGGGCGTTCGGGCCGCCGATCCCGCCAATCTCGCGTCCCGCGCGCAGGCGAGTGCCTCCAGCGCCGCCGCCAACGCCGCCGCCACCCTCGTGCTCGACGGCGCCACGCGCGAATACCTTCCGACGCTCGGCGCCTGGGCCGACGGGCAGACCCACCGCTGGGAATCCGCCTCCCTCCCCGCTTGGCTCGAGCTCTCCTGGGACACGCCCCAAGAAATCGCCGAGGTCCACCTCACGTTCGATTCCGGCTTCCAGCGCGAGCTGACGCTCAGCGCGAGCGATGCCACCACCCGCAAAATCATCCGCGGTCCACAGCCGGAACTCGTGCGCGATTACGATGTCCTGCTCGACGGCGCCACCGCGCTCCGCGTGACCGGCAACTATCTCCGCAAACGCGTTCACCGTCTCGATCGCCCACTCGTGGCGAGCCGCCTGCGCATCGCCGTTCACGCGACCAACGGCATCGACCACGCGCGCATCTTCGAAGTCCGCGCCTACGGACCGGCCCAATAACCGTGAGCCTCCGCGCCCGCAGTCTCGTCCACCGCATCCTCGCGCTCAGCGCACTGGCCGTGGCAACGACCGCCGGCGCGCTTGACGCCTTGCACATCCGCGACGGCTGGCCACACGCGGCAGACCGCGCCGCGAGCGCGCACGAACTGCGCGTGGCCTTCCTCGGCGGCAGCATCACGGCCGCCGCCGACGGCTGGCGCACACTCACGGTCGATCGGTTGCGCACGCTGCTGCCCGGCGCGAACATCGTGGAACTCGCCGCCGGCGTGCCCGGCACCGGCTCCGACCTCGGCGCCTGCCGTGTGGGCCGCGATGTGATCGCGCACCGTCCCGACGTCATCTTCGTCGAGTTCGCCGTCAACGACGCCGCCACACCGCCCGCGCGCATCGAGCGGACGATCGAGGGCATCGTGCGCCAGGTGAAACGCGCCAACCCCGACGCAGATCTGTGCTTCGTCTACACCCTCTCGACCCCCGGCCTCGCGGAGCTCCAAGCCGGACGCATGCCCCCGGCCGCAGCCGCGATGGAAACCGTCGCCGCGCACTACGGCATCCCCTCGCTGCATTTCGGCGTGGAAGTCGCCCGCCGCGTCGCCGCAGGCGAACTCGTCTTCAAAGGCACCGCAACGGACGTCGACCGCGCCTTCTCGCTCGACGGCGTGCATCCCACCGCCGCCGGCCATCGCGTCTACTTCGAACAGCTCGCCGCAGCGCTCCCGCAGTTCCTCGCGACCCGCCATGCCGGACCCGGCCTCCCGCCCCCGCTGCATCCCGACAACTGGGAGCGCGCGACGCTGCGCGAGATCGAGCCGGCCTTGTTCCGCGGCGAGTGGGCATCCGTGCCGCTTGATGACCCAAACCTCCGCGGCGCAACGAAGGCCCTCCTGCCGCCAACTTGGCGCACAGCGACGCCTGGCGCCGCGCTCGAATGGGAGTTCACCGGCACGCGCTTCGGCCTGCTCGGCATCGCCGCTCCCGACAGCGGCGAGTTCGTCGTGACCATCGACAACCAACCGCCCGAGCGCGCCACGTTCTTCGACGCCTACGTCACGCCCACATTCTGCCGCCAGACGATGTGGTTCTTCCCCCACGAACTCACGGCCGGCCGCCACCACGTGCGCATCGAGCTGAGCGCGCGTCCCGTCGACAAAGCAGCAATAAAAGCCCGCGCCGGCAAGGCCCTCGAGCCCACGGCCGCTTTTGCGCCGCAGCGCCTCACGCTCAGCGGCCTCCTGACCGTCGACACCGCCGCGAAATGAGCCCGCCCCGCACTGCACCATTGCCCCGCGACGCGGCTGCCACTGAATTCGTTCAGCCCATGACGTCCCCACGCCGCTGCACGATCAAGGACATCGCCGCCCAGGCGGGCGTCGCCGTCTCCACCGTCTCCTACGCCCTGCGCAATCACCCGAGCATCCCCGCCGCCACCTGCCGGCGCATTCAGGCGGTCGGGGAAAAACTCGGCTACCGTCCCGACCCGCAGATCTCGGCGCTGATGGCGCACATCGGGCGCGGCCGGGCCGTGCCCTCCTCCGGCCGCATCGCGCTCGTCTGGATGCAAGGGCGGCGCGCGGCCACCCGCTCCGAGGGTTTCTTCGTGCAAGTGCGCGACGGTGCAGCGGCGCGCGCGCAACTGCGCGGCTACCACATCGAGGAATTCTGGCCCGACGAGGATCGCCTGAGCGGCGCGCGACTCTCGGGCATCCTTCGCGCTCGCGGCATCCAGAGCGTCATCTTCACACCGAGCATCGAGGGAGTCGCCGCCGACTACGCACTGGCGTGGGAACACTTCGCGTGCGTCGTATTGGGCCACGCGCGCTGGCCGGTGGAGCTGCACCGCGTCGCGCATGACCACTACCACGCCGTCTGCGATTGCCTGCAGCGCATGACCGCTGCGGGCGTGAAGTCGCCGGCGATCGTCCTGACCGAGGAGATCAACCAGCGCACGGACAGCGCGGTGAAGGCGGCGTTCATGACGCATCACCCGATCGAGGCCCGCGCGCGCGGGCTCATCTACGCGCTCGACCAGCGCGGCGCGCGATCGTTCTCGAGCTGGCTGCGCACACACGCGCCTGACGGCGTGCTCCTGCTCCGCCGCGAGATGTGGGACGAGATCGAGTCACCGCGCCTGCGCGAGTTGCGTGCCGCCGGCCGCGTCTGGTGCGCGAACTGGCAGGCGGACGACCCGCTGGCGCTGCCGGGCATCCAGCAGCGCTACGATCTCGCCGCGCGCGCCGCGGTCGACCTCGTCACCGGTCTGGAGCAAAGCCGCAGCCTCGGCCTGCCCGATCACCCGCAAAGCGTCCAGATTCGTGGCGACTGGCGCGACCATCCCGTGCCCGCCGTCCTGCGCTGAACAATTTCAACGTCGCCGGCCTTCGCGCGCGCCGCGGCCCCGCCTTGGCTCCGTTCCTCCCCGCGCCCCACCCCGCATGACCCTCCCCCGCCCCAGTCGCCGCGCCTGGTTGTTGCTCGCCCTGCTTTTCGGCATCGGCCTGCTCAACTACCTCGACCGCCAGACGCTCTCGATCCTCAAGGCGACGCTGAAGGCTGAACTCGCGCTGACCGACATCCACTACTCGTGGCTCGTTACCGCGTTCATGGGGCCCTACATTGTTTTCTACGTCGTGAGCGGGCGGCTCGTGGACCGCTTCGGCACCCGGGCCAGTCTCGCGGCCTTCACCGGCCTCTGGTCGCTCGCCAACATTCTCAGCGGCCTCGCCAGCGGCTTCGGGCAACTGGCCGGCGCGCGCGCACTGCTCGGCGCGGCCGAGCCGGGTGCGTTCCCCGCCATCCAGCGCGTGATGATGACGTGGTTCCCCAAGGAGCGTCGCGCCTTCGCGTGGAGCCTGCTGAGTCCGTGCACGACGGTCGGCGCCATCCTCGCGCCGCCGCTCGTCGCCGCGCTCACCGGCTGGTGGAGCTGGCACCTCGCGTTCATCGTCCCGGGCATCGCGGGCATTGCGCTCGCCTTCGCGTGGTGGGCGGCGGACCGCAACCCGCCGCGCTTCGATGGCGAAGCGG
Organism: Opitutia bacterium; assembly: GCA_016217545.1. Lineage (NCBI taxonomy): Bacteria > Pseudomonadati > Verrucomicrobiota > Opitutia > Opitutia bacterium. Next base: position 636,736 of record JACRHT010000016.1, read on the forward strand.
AGTCCGCCCCAAATCCGCCGCCGCTGCGCGTGATTCTCGCCGACCGCCGCGTGTGGCTCCTGCTCGCCGCCCGCGCGCTCACCGACCCCGTGTGGTATTTCCATCTCTTCTGGCTGCCCGGCTACCTGCAGGAACGCCTCGGCGTATCGCTCCCGCAACTCGGCTGGATCGGTTGGATTCCGTCGTTCGTGGCATCGGCCGCGGTGATGGCGACGGGACGCACGACGGACTTCTTCGTCGCCCGCGGCTATTCGGCCGTGCGCGTGCGGGTGACGATGTTCGCGCTTGCCGCGGCGTTCGCCCCGGTGGGGGCGTTCACGACCTTCGCGCCGTCGATCGCATGGGCGCTCGTGCTGATCTCGCTCGTCGCGATCGTCTGCCAGATCTGGTTCTTCGGCCAGGGTCTGCTCGTGGCCGACGTTTTCCCGAAAACCTCGGCGGCCACGATCGCCGGCCTCCTCGGCGCCGTCGGCGCCAGTGGCGGCCTGCTCCTCAATCTCGCCGCCGGCCCGCTGATCGAACGCGCCGGCTACGTGCCGGTCTTTGTCGGCTTGGCGTGCCTGCATCCCCTCGCCGCGCTGATGCTTTGGCGCGCGCAGCCACGCCTCGCGGGAACCGCCGCCGCATGAAATTTCGCGTCCTCATCGTGACGCTCGCGCTGTTCGCGACAGCCCGCCTCGGCGCCGATACCGCGCGCGTCTACCACGTCGCTCCCGCGCCGCGCGGCGACGATTCACACGACGGCAGCGCCGCTGCGCCATTTGCGACGATCGACCGGGCGCGCCGAGCCGTGCACGCCGACCTCGACACGCGCGAACAAACCGGCGACATCGTCGTGGAAATCGCCGCTGGCATCTATGAGCTGCCCGCGGCGATTCGTTTCTCTCCCGAGGACTCCGGGCGAAATGGTCACGACGTCGTCTATCGCGCCGCACCGGGCGCGGAAGTCATCCTCAGCGGCGGCCGTCGCGTGACCGGCTGGCAACGCGAGGGCGCGAGCGGCTTCAGCACCGAGGTCAGTCGCGAAACCGATTTCCGCCAACTCTGGATCGACGGACGCCGGGCGATCCGCGCCCGCACGCCCAATGAGGGCCAGATGCTGAAACTCGCCGGGGAGAAACAGGTCGACGGCTTCGATCTGCCGCGGGGTGTTTTTTCCGGCGTCACTGTTCGCCCCAACGAGGTCGAGGTATCCGTTCTGGTCGCCTGGATGCACAAGCACCTGCGCATCGCACGCGTCGCCGATGACTCACGCCCGGATTTCGTCCGCGCCGTGATTGCGGAGCCCGAATGGGACGCCGTGACCAAACAGCCGCAAGGCGACCGCGTCTATCTCGGCCGCAGCTACTGGCTCGAAAACGCGCCCGAGTTCCTCGACGCGCCCGGCGAATTCTACCTCGACCGCGTGCGCGGCGTAGTGCGCTACCTGCCGCGCGCCGGCGAGGACGTCGCGCATGCCGAAATCGTCCGCCCCGAGCTCGAGAGCCTGGTCGTGCTCGACGGCCGGCTCGACGCGCCCGTGCAGCACCTGCGGTTCGAAGGCCTCACGTTCGCCTACACCGGCTGGACGCGGCCCAACCGCGCCGGCTTCGTCGACGTGCAGGCCAACTCGCTCGTGCCGGCCGATCCCGCCGCAGCGGCCGACGGGCAATACCGGCACAACCAGCGCAAGGACCGCGTGCCGGCGGCGTTTCAGGCCTTCACGGCCGACCGCATCGTCATTCGTGGCTGCCGCTTCGCCCGCCTCGGCGGCACCGGCGTGATGTTCACTCACGGCGGCGACGACAACGTGATCGAGGGCAATTCGTTCTTCGACCTCGCAGCCGGCGGCATCGAGATCGGCGAGGATGCCGCGCGCCCGACCTCGCCCCGCCTTTTCCCGCGCCGCAACCGCATCGCGAACAATTTCCTCGCGCACCTCGGCGAGGACTACTTCGGATCGGTCGCGATTCTCAACTACTACACCGACGCGTCAGTCATCGCGCACAACGAGATCGTCAACGTGCCCTACACGGGCATCAGCCACGGCTGGGGCTGGGGCGCTCCGCCCGCTCCGGGCGATTCGCGCGGCAACGTCATCACGCACAATCTCGTGAGCAACTACATGCGCCGCCTCGACGACGGCGGCGGCATCTACACGACCGACGCGCTGCCCGGCTCGGAGATCGCGGGCAACGTCGTCGAGCACATGCGGCCTCCGGACCGGCAGACGAAGGCCGGCGGAGCAATCTACCTCGACCAGTTCACCAGCGGCGTCCACGTGCACGACAACGTCATCTCCGACGCGATCCGCTGGCTGTTCATCTGGAACCCGAACATCCAGCACAACCGCGTCGAACGGAACTTCGCCGACACCGACGCGTGGCGCAACGACGGCAAGGACAACGTCGTCGAGCCTGCGCAGCCGCTCTCCGCCCCGAGCGTCGCGGCCGCTGCGACGGCAATCCGCACGGGCGCCGGCATCGAGCCCGCCTTCGCGAGTGCCCGGAATTATTTCGCGCCGAAGATTCTCGTGTTCGATGCAACCAGCACCGCTTTTGCCCGGGCAGCAACCGCTCCGTCCACTGCGGACGACCACGCCGCAACGTGGCTCCCCGTTCTCCCGCGCGACGGCGACTACGAAGTCAGCGTTCGGTGCAGCGCTCCCGGCGGTGCGATGACGTGCGTCGTCGGACATGCCGCCGGCCGAGCGAGCGTCGATCTTTCCGCCGCCATCCATTCCGAGTGGATCACGGTTGGAAGATTCCCGTTCAAGGCCGGTGCCGGCGCGGAAATCCGCATCGCCACGCGAGGAGAAACCTCAGCGGCCATCGCCGTGGAGAGCGTGCGCTTCGCATTCGTTGAGACGAAGGAAAATTCGTCCGCCCGCTGACCAGCGTTGCCCGAGAAGGCGAAAGGCACGGCTCCAACGGAAGCCGTGCCGTGAGAATCAGCCCAACGCGACGCGGTCAGCGCCAGTAGCTCTCGACCCAGTAAGTGCGGTGGCCGCGGCGCTCCCAGTGGGCGACGACGTAGGTGCGGTGATGGGGCGGCGGCATTTCCCAGTGTCCCGACACCCACACGTAGCCGCGCGGCCGATAGCTCCAGTAGCCGGGCACCCAAATTGCCTCGGGCGTCGGCGCGGCGACGACGACCTCTTGCACCGCCGGAGCGACCGGCACCGGCGGCGGAGTCGGAGCCGCCGTCTCGACTCGCGACGCGTAGGCTTGGTCGTAGTTGCCGTAGAGCGTGCCGCGCTGATGGTCGGCGGCGTTGCCCAGCGTGCCACCGGCGATGGCACCGGCCGCGGCGCCGATGAGCGCACCGCTGGCGGCATTATGGCTGCCGGAGTTGTTGCCGATGATCGCGCCGGCCAGTGCGCCAATCGCACCGCCAGCGACGGCGCCCTGCTGCGTGTTGGGACCGGTGCCAACACAGCCAGAGAGGAGAAGCGCGCTCGCGCCGAGCGCGGCGAAGGAGAGACGAATGTTGTTCATGGTGAATCCTCGACGTGGAAAATTGGTTTCAGGTTACCTCAGTGCCGGCCGTGGTGGTGCCCGCCGTGGCCGCCGCGAAACGTCCAGCCGAAGCCCAAATTCACGGACACCGGCCCGCGCGGCCAGTAGAACGGGTCGTAGTAATAGGGATCGTAGTAGCGATACACGACCGTCGGGGGCGGCGCGTATTCGACGACTTGCACGGTCTGCGGCGCGGTCTCCACCACCGGCGCAGGCGCGGCCGGCACGGCGGCGGCCGACTCTGAATCGGGCAGCAGTTGATACGAGATCGTGCGCGTGGAGTTGTTGGCGAGGCGATAGGTCACCGTGACGTCGCGCGCGGTCTGCGAAATGGTGGCGATCGTCAGACCCTGTGCCTGGGCGGTTTGCGTCAGTTGCGCGACGCTCGGCAACTGACCCGAGTAGATGATGCGGTCCGGCTGCACGGCCGGGGCGACGATTTCAGGTTCGGTCACGGCGGCGGACGGAGCATCAGCCGCGATCACGCTGGCGGCGCCGAACAAAGCGACCGCGCCCAGCGCAAAAAGGGAAACGGATTTGGCGTTCATCGTAGGAGGTTTGACCGGTGTTACGACGCGCGGTTCATCCGAAAAATTCAATCTAGCCGTCCGGCCCGTGAACCCGGCGCCTCGTTTACCTCCCTTCGCCCCCACGAAGCGAAAGTTCAATCCCGTCCTGCGGGGATCAGTGCGACTCGCTGAAGCTCGTGATGGAGTGCCACTCCAGCACTTCCTGGAGCAACGCGCGTTCCGTCCGCGAAACGACCCGCTCCAAGGTGTTCCACGTCGGCGAATGCGCGAGCTGCGTGCGACCTTCCTCGAGGATCGCGCACATCTCGCGGTAGCGCGCGACCCGCCGTTGCAGATCGTTGATCGAGACGAAGGAGATCAACGCAGCCGCGACCACGGGCAACGTGATCGGGAGAAACGCAAAGACCAATTGCTCCATGCCCTCGGAAAGCAGGTGGAGGTGCAACGTGTGGTCGAGCGCGTAGAGCGCCGTGCAGCCGATCGCGAGCATCGTCGCGACCGCGAATCCGAGACGCAGGCGCTTCAGTTGCGGCAGCGCCTTGCGCTCCTGCTTGCGATAATACGCGAGCTGATCGTCGATGCGGCACTTCAGGTAGGTGGAGCGAAACTCGTCGAGTCCGACCTGCCGCGCGAAGGTCGAGCGGGAGTGCAGGATGTGGAGCGTGCGGGTCAGTTCCCGCATGCCGGTGAGATCGATATCGTTGAACAGCGGGGTCGCCCGTGGCAGGCCCCAGGTGCACAGGGCCGACCGGCAGAACTCCGCCGCGAGACGACAGCGCACCCAGTTGTGGTGCGTGTGATGATGACGGAGGACGGCGGCGACAAAGAGCGCGCCCAGCAAACACATCAGCTTGATCCAAGGCAGGCCTATCCAGTGGAGACCGAAAGCGAGGCCGCTGGCCGCCACCAAGGTGGCCACGACGTGGAGCAGGACCGTGCCGACCGTGAGGAGGCGAAACTGCGGCGAGCCCAGCATCGCCGCGCGGTCGCACTTGAATTGAAACGCGAGCACCTCAGCGGGCGCGCCGAACGGATTGGTGGCCCAGCCCTCGGCGACCGGCGGCAGATTGTTCAACGCCGCGAAGTGCGCGTCCTCGGTCTTGAGCCGGGCGAAATTCTCGCGGCGAACTTCCAGCGTGTTCGCATCGATCAGCACCAACGGCCGGCCGAGATCGCGCGCGTAGGCCACCACTTCCGCCGTGCCGCCCTTGCCGCGCGCCCGCTGGCCGTCCCACACGGCGAGGAGCACGTCCGCACCGTTCACGGTCTCAATGCCGCAATCGAGGTAGGCGTCCTCGCGGGTGCCGTTCTCGGTGATGACCCGCACATGCTCCGCCGCGGAGAGCAGCTCCTCCACCTTTGCCCACTCCAGCGAAGAAAAATCCTTCGCGAACTCCGCGCGCGGCAACGGCAGGATCGCATGCCACGAGCAACCGATCTCGCGCGCCTGTTCCACGAAGAGTTGGTCGCAACCCGCCGCCACCGACGACAGCACGATCCACTCTCCCGCCCCCTCGCTCCGCAACGACCGCAGCACTTCACCGATCACGCGGGCAACACCCTCCGGATTCGGCACCTGCCGATGCCCGGAAAATCCGAGCACGTGAAACAGCGGCAGTTGGGACGGGACGCTCATGGGCGAGGAAGCGCGATAGCACGGCGGCGGCACGGCCGCTGTCAACGGCTAAGCCGCTGCCAGACACGCGCTTTCCTCGAAATCCCGCCGGGGCGCGCCGCACCTACCGCGGCGGCCCCGTGCGCGCGACCGCCGTGGCGGCGCGCGCTCGCAAGATCACTTCGCTTCCAACCGAACTGCCCCGCCTGCCAGACCGGCTGAGGCCACTTGCACGGTGATCCCGCCGCCCGCACCAGCGCGCGCGCGCACGATCGCGAGAGCGAGGCCGTTGAAGGCGTTGCGCTCGGCGCTCGCGAAGACGCGCTGGTCGGTCGGATCGCCGTTGTCGGTCGCGACGAGATCGGCCGCACCGACGACCGAGAATGTCAGCAGCGGCTTCGCGCGCGGCACGACGAGGCCATTCGCGTCGACCACTTCGACCTTCACGAAAGCCAGATCGGTGCCGTCCGCGCGCAACTCGGCACGGTCAACCGTCACGCGCAGCGCCGCGGGAGCGCCGGTCGTGCGTTGCACGGCTTCGGCCCAGAGCTTGCCTCCTTTGTAGGCCACCACCTTCAGCTCGCCGGGCTGATATTTCACGTCGTCCCAACGAAAGCGGTATTCGAGCGCGCCGCGCTGCTTGCGGCCGAGCGACTGGCCATTGAGGAACAGCTCCGCTTCGTCGCCGGATGAGTAGACATGCACCGGCGTCACTTCGCCAACGCGCTCCGGCCAGTTCCAGTGCGGGAGGATGTGCGCCATCGGCAGCTCCGGTCGCCAGCGGGCCTGATAGAGGTAATAGCGGTCCTTCGGAAAACCCGCGAGGTCGACGATGCCGAAATAGCTGCTGCGCGACGGCACACGGATCTTGCCGAGCGCGGCGAGTTCCTTGGCCGCCTTCTCGCGCGCGACCGGATCGGCGAAGTTCAACAGGTTCGTCGCGTCGCTGTCGAAGGGCGTCGGCTCGCCGAGGTAGTCGAAGCCGGTCCACACGAACTCGCCGAGCACGTAGGGATTTTCGTCGAGGGCCTTCCACTCGACGTCCGGCGGCCACGCCCACCACGGCGCATAGAGGTCGTAGCTGCTGACGTGGAAATTCGAGGCGCCGTCGCTCTTCTTGTCCGAGACCGGGAAGAAATACTCGCCGCGCGAACTGATCGTCGAGGCCGTCTCGGATCCCATCATCACGACGTGCGGGTGACGCGCGTGGAGTTTCGCGTATTCGGCGGGTTTGTAGTTGAAGCCCAGCACGTCGACGACGGTCTCGAAGCCGTTGTAGGCGGACGGCGGCTTGTCGCTGCCGACGACGACGGCGCGCGTGCGATCCTCCTCGCGCACGATGGCGGCGAGATGCGCGGCGAGCTTCCAGCCCTCGGCGTCGCCGAGTTCGGGCAGCTCGTTGCCGATGCTCCACTGGATCACGCTCGGGTGATTGCGGTCGCGGCGCACCAGCGCGCGCAGATCGCGCTCGTGCCAATCGTCGAAGAGCCGGCTGTAATCGTCGGCTTTCTTGCCGGCGCGCCACGCATCGGACAGCTCGACCATCACGAGCATGCCCATGCGGTCGGCCAGCTCGAGCAACTCGGGCGCGGGCGGATTGTGGCTCGTGCGAATCGCGTTCGCCCCGAACGACTGGAGAATCTCGATCTGCCGCTCGATCGCCCGCGTGTTCACCGCGGTCCCGAGGGCGCCGAGATCATGATGGAGGCACACTCCGCGAATCGGAATCCGTTCCCCGTTGAGTTTGAACCCGTCCGTCGCGCTGACCGAAAGCGACCTGATGCCAAACGGCGTGCGCACGATGTCCACCACCCGCCCGTCGCGCTCGAGCCGAGTCTCGGCGACATAGCGATTGCGCTCGCGCAAGCTCCAGAGCTTTGGCGCCGCGACGCGCAGCGTGTGCGCGGCGTGCGCTTGGCGGCCGGGTGCGACTGTCGCCGCCTGCGCCTCGGAAACCGCGACCGGGTCGCCGAACGGCTGGCCGTTGGCGTCCGCAGCGAAGAGCCGCACGCTCGCCTGCACGGCGGCGGCCGCGGCGCCCTTGTTATCGAGTGTGATGCCGACGTTCACGAGAGCGTGATCGGGGACGATTTCGGGAGTGGTGACCGTCACGCCCCACTGCGCCACCGCCACCTCCGCCGTCTTCGTCAGCCAGACGTTGCGGTAGATGCCTGCGCCCGGATACCAGCGCGAGGACTCGCGCGGCGGGCTCAGACGGACGGCGACGACGTTCTCCGCGCCGGGTTTCACGAACGGCGTGAGATCCACGCGCCACGACGAGTAACCGTAGGCCCAGCCGCCCGCGATCTGGCCGTTGCACCAAACGAGCGCGTAGGACATCGCGCCGTCGAACTCGAGGTAGACGCGGCGTCCGGCGTCTTCGGCGGGCAGCGCGAATTTCTTCCGATACCAACCGGTGCCCGCCCACGGCAGCTTGCCGGTCGAGCCCGGCAGCTCCTGCACGAATGCGCTTTCGATGCCCCAATCGTGCGGCACATCGATCGCGCGCCAGCCGGAGTCGTCGAACTCGGGCTTGGGAAAATTCAGCCACCAGCCGGAACGCGTCGCGGGCAGCGCGACGCGCGGCGGCGCGTAATTCAGGAGGTGCTCACCGGTCGGCAGCATCCACGCCTTCACCCGCTCGTAGGAGAGCGACTCGCCGGCATCCGGGTCGTCGCCCTTGAAGAATTTCCAACCAGCGTTGAACGAGACGCGCTCGCGTCCCTCCTCCGCCCCGAACATTGCGCCGGCCGCGACCAACGCCACCAACAGGAACACGCGATTCATGCAGGCGCGACACTACGAGCCGCGCCTCGGAGCGCCATCCCGCAATTGCGAGTCGCTTCGGCTAAGCCGCCGGCTGGAGCGCGCGCGGATTCCAGCTGGCGCGGAAGATGGGATGCCCCTCGCACTCGCCGACCCGCACCGGATCGTAACGCTTGATCAACCCGGCGCCGCACGCGCTCCACGCGGTTTGCAGCAGGGATTTCGGGTGAAACACGTCCATCTCCGCCACTGCGCGCTGTAGGAGACGGGTCCCGAGTCCCTGCCCGCGGAACTGCGCGCGCACGGCCACGCTGGTCATGTAGACCGCCGAGCAATCCGCCGAAGACGCCGCGAGGTGCGCGAGCGTCATGCCACCGTCGCGTTCGCCCCGCAACAGGCGCGCCTCGCCCTCGAGATTGAGGGGCACGAGCCAGCAAAAGCCGGCGAGCGAACCTGACTGCTCCATCGCGAGCGACAATCCGCGGGGCGCGACACCGAGCAGCGTCAGGTCGGACTCGAGGGTGCCGAAATCCGCATCGTCGTGAGACGGAAAGTGCTCCGTTTCAATAGAGCGCACCTCGCGGACGGTGGAGAAGGCATCGCGTCCCGATTCGCCGAAAGACAGGATCGAGATTGGCGGGAGAGTGAGAGAAGGAAATGGGATCACGCCGGGGATTTTGGCCGCCACCGCACGGCTCCCCATTGGATAAATGCCGCGAGCCCGCGCTATCACCGGCATTTCGACACACCCCAGAAACACTGCTGAGTGCGCCACTTCCGTGACAGCAGGCACTTGCAAAATGTCATAGCGCGGAACCGGCGACCGCCGCGCCGTTTTGCCTCAATTCCGATGCGCGCTTCCGTCCTCCACGCGTGGTTCGCGAGCACCTTCAAAATGGACGCCGCTCTCGTCCTCCTAGCCGCCCGGAGCAGTGATGCACTGCACCCCGAAGACCGCCGCTAGACCGAGCCAAATCAAGGGGATGACCACCCACGTCGAGAGGACCCACGGAAACGAGTCGCCCGCGGGATGCTTGTGAAGGCTGCGGCGCGATAAAATTTCTCGCAGCCCCCGGAGCGCAACCCTCCGTGCGCTAAGCTCCCGCCTGCGTCTCGACCCAACGCACGGCGTGGCGAACGAGAGCGGTGCCGTCGGAGATGCCGAGCTTGCCCTTGATGTTCGCGCGGTGGACGTCGACGGTCTTGGTGCTGAGGTGCAACTGCGCCGCGATCTCGTGCGTGCCCTTGCCTTGGCCAATCAATTGGAAAACCTCGAACTCGCGGTCGGTGAGCTTCGCGATCGGGGAGCTGGACTGGCGGGGCTGTCCGCCGTGGAGGTTTTCCAGCAAGCGCGCCGAGAGCCGCTGGCTGACATAGATCTCGCCCCGCAACACCTGACGGAGCGCCGCCAGCAGCGCCTCGCCGCCGGCCTCCTTCATGATGTAGCCGCGTGCGCCCGCGCGGAGCATGCGCTCGGCGTAGACAAGTTCGTCGTGCATCGAGATCACGAGGACGGGCAGGCCCGGATGTAGCGCGTGGAGGTCCTTGATGAACTCCGCGCCGCTGCGTCCGGGCATCGTGATGTCGCTTAAGACCAGATCGGGCCGCACGCGCGGCATCGCTTGCAATGCTTCCGCGGGATTGCCCGCCTCGCCCGCGACCACCATGTCGGGCTGCCGGTCGATCAACGCACCCAAACCGGCGCGCATGAACGGATGGTCGTCGACGACGAGGATGCGTTTGCGTTCGCTCGCGGGAGCAGTCGCCGCGGGAGGCGGAGGAGAGTTCTTGCGCGGCGCTTTCATCGCTGGGTCGGCCAGAGACAGGAAATCGCCGTGCCGCCGGCCCGGGAGCGCTTCACTATGAGTTCCGCGCCGATCAAACTCGCGCGGTGGCGCATGAGACCCAAACCGGTCCCGTGCTTTTCGGCGCCTTCGCGTAGACCGACGCCGTCGTCGGCGATCTCCAACGCGATCCGCTCCGTGCGCCGCACGAGGCTCACGCGGATCGTCTTGGCCTGCGCGTGGCGCACCGCGTTGTTCACGGCTTCCTGCGCGATGCGGTAGAGGTGGCCGGCCACGCGCACATCCTCCACCTCGACCGGCTTCTCCGTCAGGAACGCACAGTAGACCCGACCAAGCGCGTTCGTGCGTTCCGCCAACGCCACCAATCCGTGGTGCAACGCTTCGGGCCCCTGCCCGATCGGCACGAGACCGCGCGCGAGAAAGCGGGTCTGCGCAATTGCCTCGCGCAGCATGCCGCTCATTTGGTCGAGGCGCGTCGAAACCATCGGATGAGTGAAGGCCGTGTCCTCCTTCAAAGCGGTGCACATCAGCTCCAGGGCGGTGAGGAGTTGCCCGAGGCCATCGTGAAGGTCGGCCCCGATCGACAACCGCTCGCGTTCGCTGGCGGCCAGCACTTCCGCCTCGAGGCGCACATGCTCGGCGCGGGCGGCGGCGAGGGCGCGATCGCGCGCCACAGAATCGAGCGCACGCTGCGCCACGGCTGGCAGCAGGTCGAGCAGCGCCATGTCCTTCATCACGTAATCGAGCGCGCCGTGTTTCATCACCTCCACGGCGGATTTTTCATCGCCCTGGCCGGTCACGACCACGAAAGGCACACCAAGCCCCGTGGCGCTGTATTTGTTCAGCAGTCCGACGCCCTCGGCGTCACTCAACTTCAGGTCGAGCAACAGCAGATCGTGCGGCTCAGCTTGGAGAATCTCGAACGCCTGGCGGCAACTGGTGGCGGTGCCGACATCGTGACCTTCGGCACGCAACGCCTCGGCCATGAGAATCAGCAGTCCTTCGTCGTCGTCGACGACGAGGATGCGCGCGGGTCCAGAGCCGTGGGAACTGGGACTCACTTGCTCGCAACCGGCGGCACGAGCAGGAGCATCACAAACATGCCCAGCCGACGGATCGCCTCGGTGAACTTGTCGTAATCGACGGGTTTCTGGATGTAGACGCTGCAACCGAGCTGGTGGCAGCGCTCCACTTCGCGGGAATCGTCGGTGGTCGTCAGCATGATCACCGGCAGCTTGCGGAGTTCCGCGTCGGCCTTCAGGCGACGCAGCACCTCGATGCCGTCGACCTTGGGCATGCGAATGTCGAGCAGCACGAGGTAAGTGCCATCGTGACCGCGCACGACATTGCCGTCCCGATCGAAGAAATAATCGAGGATCGCCTGTCCGTCGCGGAAGTGCTGGATGCGATTTTTCAGCCCCGCCATCTCGAGATTTTCGCGGATGAGGATGGCGTGACCTTCGTCGTCTTCGACGATGAGAATAGTAGGAGACTGGTTCATGGCGTGGTCCGGCGGAGCGTGGGTTAGGCCGCCGGCAATGAAACGTGGAAGATGGAACCCTTGTTCACCTCGCTCTCAACCCAAATTCTGCCGGACTGCCGTTCGAGCACGCGCTGCGCGATCGAGAGGCCGAGCCCCTCGCCCGCCGAGTCCGCCGGATTCAAGCGGTGGAAAATCTCGAAAATCTTCGCCTGATGCTCCCGCGCGATGCCGAGACCGTTGTCGGAAACCGTGTAGGTCGCGACGCCATCGGCCACGCGGCCGGAAACCTCGATCAGCAGCGGGCGCTCGGGCGCGCGGTATTTGAGCGCGTTGTCGAGCAGGTTCGCGAAGACTTGGTTGGTCTGCACGCTGTCGCCGAGGCAGCGCGGCAGGATGCCGATGCGAACCTGCGCCTTTGCCTCGTCCAACTGGAACTTCATCGCCGCCGTGATCTCCGAAAGCATCGCGTTCATGTCGAGCGGCCGGACATTTAGCACCACGCGGCCGAGCCGCGAATAGTGGAGCAGACCCGCGAGCAGCGCCTCCATCTTGGCGACGCCGGCGCTGATGAATTTCAGCGCCTGGGGGATCGAGACATCGAGGGGTTTCCGCACCTGCTCGAGCGTGATCTTTCCATCGGTCGATTCCGCCGCGGCGGCGCGGATCTGGTCGCAGGCGCGCGTGAGCTGGCGGCTGAACCCCTGCACGTTCACGAGCGGCGAACGCAGGTCGTGCGAGACCGTATAGACGATCGCCTCCAGCTCCTTGTTCTTCTGCGCCAGGTCGGTGGCGATGCGCTGCAATTCGAGCTCGTCCGCCTTGCGCTGCGTGATGTCGGTGCGGATCGCGATGTATTGGTAGGGCTTCCCGTTGGCGTTGAGGAACGGAAAGATCGTCGTATCGACCCAGTAGAGCGAGCCGTCCTTCGCGCGATTGCGCAACTCCCCGTGCCAGACGTTGCCGTGGGCGATCGTCGACCAGAGGTTTTTGAAAAATTCCTTCGAGTGGTAGCCCGAGTTGATGAGGCGATGGTCCTGCCCGATCAGCTCCTCCCGCGCATATTTCGAAATCGCGCAGAATTTGTCGTTCACGTAGGTGATGCGGCCGGACGGGTCGGTGATCGCGACGATCGAGTGCTCGTCGAGCGCCGCCCGCACATCGCGCAGCTCGCGCGCGGCGTTCACGAGTTCCTCCGGGGACGAAGCCTGATCAGCGGCGAGACGCGCGATCAATTCCTCCCGACTAAGCGTGGAAAAGTCAGGTGTGGACACGCCGCCAAGTTGGGTCGCTCCACGGGCGCTGGCAAGCGGAACGCCGCCGCGATCTAGGGAAATTCTTTAGTGAGTCTTGGCCTAGGTGCCAATTACGCGTCTGCGCACCTTGTGCTATTTTCAACGCATGCAAGCGATCCACGCCGCTCCCGCACTGCCCTTCGTGCCCGCCACGTCCGCCCGCGACTCCGGTCGCAGCGTTGTCCAGCACCTCGAACGCGCCGCCATTTTCCAGGAATACAAGGAGGCGTTCGAAGCCACCACCGGCCTGCCGCTCGCGCTCCGCGCCACAGGCACGTTCAACTCACCGCTGCACGACTCGAAGCGCGTGAACCCGTTCTGCCAGCTCATGGCGGGCCGCAACAAGACCTGCGCGAATTGCCTCGTCGTTCAGCAAAAAGCCGAGGAAGAGGCCCGTAGCGAAGCGAAGACCTTCCAGTGCTTCGCCGGCCTCAGCGAGGCCGCCGTGCCGGTCCGCGTCGGCGAGCAGGTCCTCGGTCACCTTCAGACCGGCCAGGTCCTCCTCCACGCGCCGAGCGCCGCCGGCTTCAAAGCCCTGTCGCGCCAATTCGGCGGCGAGACCTCGCCCAAGAACGTCGAGGCGATCAAGGACGCCTACTTCGGCACCCGCGTGCTCTCGAAGTCGCAATTCGACTCCATCGTGCGCCTGCTGACCGTCTTCTCCCAGCACCTCTCCTCGATCAGCAATCAGGTCATGGTGCAGGAATCCACCGCCGAGTCGCCCGTGGTCGCGAAGGCCCGCGCCTACATCGCCGAGCATTTCAGCGGCGAGATCTCCGTCGGCGAAGTCGCCCGCGCGGTGAACATGAGCACGTTCTACTTCTGCAAGGTCTTCAAGTCGGGCACCGGCCTCACCTTCACCGACTACCTCGCGCGCCTGCGCGTCGAGTCCGTGAAGCAACAGATGCTCAACCCGCACATCCGCGTCAGCGAAGCGGCCTTCGCCGCCGGTTTCCAATCGCTCTCCCAGTTCAACCGCGTCTTCCGCCGCATCGCCGGCGAAAGCCCGAGCGACTACCGCGACCGCGTCGTCGGCAGCACGCCGCATCAAGACGAGCACGGCTCCCGCGCCGCCTGATCGCCCCCGCCGCCGCACGGCGGAGCGAAACTTGCCGGGCAATCGCCGCACGACGCGCGATTGCCCTTTTTCTTTTCCTCGCGCCCGTCGCTCAGGCGCGCAACGCCTGCCCGCGCACCAAGTCCTGAAACAGGCCCGGGCGCGCCACAAGTTCGTCGAACGTCCCATCCTGCGCCACGCGCCCGTCGTCGATCACGAGGATCCGGTCGCAGTTCTTCACCGTCGCCAGCCGGTGGGCGATGAAGATCACCGTCCGCCCGCGGAGGCTCTTCTCGATCACCTCCTGCACCAGCGCCTCGCTGAGCGTGTCGAGCGCGCTCGTCGCCTCGTCGAGCACGAAGCACTGCGGATCCGCCAGCAACGCCCGCGCGATCGCCAGCCGCTGCCGCTGGCCGCCCGACAGAGTCGAGCCGCCCTCGCCGATCTTCGCGTCGAGCCCCCCGGGCATCGCCGCGATGAACTCCCACGCATTGGCGCGCTCGCACGCGCGCCGGATCGCCGCGTCGTCGGCGTTCGGCCGCGCCACGCGGACGTTGTCGCGCACCGTCGTGCGGAAAATGAACGGGTCCTGCGGGACGACGCCGAACTGCCGGCGCAGCTCCGCCGCCTCAAAGCGCCGCAAGTCCACGCCTCCGAGCTTCACTGCGCCCGCCGTCGGGTCGTAGAGCCGCAACAGCAGCTGCGCGATCGTGGTCTTGCCCGCCCCGGATGGTCCCACCAACGCCACGCGCTGCCCGGGAGCGATGCGCAGCGAGAGATCGCGCACGACGGGGCTGTCGCTCTCGTAGCCGAAGCTCACGCGCTCGAACTCGATCTCCGCCTGCGGCGGAATGCCGCGCGTCGGCTCCACCGGATCGGGCGTCGTGCTGGGCGTTTCCAACACCACACCGATGCGCGCCAACGACGCCGCGGCGCCGCCCCAGAACGTGAACGCCTGAAAGATCGCCTGCAGCGGCCACTGGAGCGACACGAACGACGTGAAACACGCCGCCACCACGCCGAGCGAAATGTGCCCGTCGAGATAGCGCCACGTGCACACGCCCATCAGCGCCGCGTAACACACGTAGCCGAAGGTCTCCTGCTTCATCCACTCGACGTGGCTGTTCACATCGCGTTCGTAGGACTTGCGACTGATCATCGCCGCTTGCGCCGCGAAATCCTCCTCCACGCGGTCCTCCATCGCGTAGAGTTTAACCGCCTTGTTGCCGCGCAACAAATCCGCCACGCGCCCGCTCACGTCGCCCTCCGCGCTCTGAAAGTCCGCGCTGATCCGCTGCATTTTCGTCCGCGCATGCAGCATGAACCACACGCTCAGCAACGCCGCCGCCAGCACGACGAGCGCGACCACCCAGTCCCATTGCCAGAACAACAGGAGCAGCGAAATCAGGTTCACGATCGAACCCGGCACCGCCATCGACGTGTGTTGGAAGAACTGCATCACCGACGCCAGCGGCGAGCCGAAGAGGTAGCTGAACAATTCGCCCGAGGAATGCTGGCCGTGGAACCGCAGGCACAGCTGGTTCACGTGCCGGAAAAACTGGCTGCGCAGCGAGAAAACGATCCGCTCGCGCACCCGCGTGATCAGCCGATACCCGATGTGCCAGCACGCCATGCGCAGCAGCACCGTCGCGATCAGGTAGCCGACCGCGAGCCACATCACCCGCCGCCACAGCTCGCCCGGCGCCCCGCGCTGCTCGAGCGCGTCCATGAACCACTTCAAGTAGACGTTCTGCAGCGTCAGGCCGTAGCCATGGATGCCGAGCAACACGATCGAGCCGATCGTCGCCCACTTGTGCTCGAGCAGAACCGGCCAGACATGCTGGCGGAACGCCCGGTTCGCCCGGTCGGGTGCCGCCGCGTCGCTCGTCCGCTCCGTCTCGCTCATGCCGGCACTCAAGACCCAACGCGCCGCTTACGCGAGCACGGTCAGCGCCGCAGCGCGATCGCCGACGAAAACCTGGATTTCCCCCGGTTCGAGCACGCTGCGCCCTGCTGCATCTGGAAACGCAAAATCGCGCCGCGGCTCGATTTCCCAGCGAAAGACCCGCGATTCGCCCGGCGCCAGTTCCGCGGACTCGAAGTGCTTCAGGTCGCGCAAAGGCCGCGTGACGCTCGCCGCCGGATCACGGATGAACCACAGCACATGCTCCCGGCCCGCGCGCGAGCCGGTGTTGGTGACGGTGACTTCCGCCACAACCGTCTCGCCTTCACGCACGCTCGCACGCGACAGCCGAATCTCGCCGTAGCCAAACGTCGTGTAGCTCAGCCCGTGGCCGAACGCGTAGTGCGGCGTCGTTGGCACATCCTGATAAAAGCCCTCCGGGTCGCGCCGCGCACGCGGCCGCATATTGTGATAAAGCGGGATTTGCCCCGTCGTCCGCGGCCAGGTGATCGCGAGCCGACCCGAGGGGTTTGCCTCGCCGAGTAACACGCGCGCGATCGCCGCGCCCGCACGCGAGCCCGGCTGCCAAGCGGCGAGAATCGCGCCGACGCACGGCTCGAGACGGTGCAATTCCACCGGACGGCCCGTCACGAGGACGAGCGCCGTGGGCTTGCCCAGCGCGGCTAACTCAAGGCCAAGCTCCTCCTGCCATCCCGGCAAGCGGATCGAGGAGCGCGACGCGTTCTCGCCGCTCATGGACCACTGCTCGCCCAGACACAGCACGACGAAATCCGCCGCACGCGCCGCCGCCAACGCCGCCGCGAAACCTTCGCGTCCCCCGCCCTCGATGGCGCAACCCGCCACGACAGTGAGCTCCACGCCCGCCGGAAGCCGCGCGCGCAACTCCTCGGCGATGCTCGGCGTCTCATCGCCGCGGCCCTGCTGCGCCCACGATCCGAGCAACGCGCCGCGATCGAGCGCGAGTGGCCCGATCAACGCCACGCGTCGCACGGTCGCCGGCAGCGGCAGGGTGTCACCGTCGTTCTTCAGCAAGACGAGCGAGCGCAAGGCGACTTCCTCGCACAGCGAGAGCTGCGGTGTCGTCGGTGCCGCACCGGTGAGCGCAGTCGGCTCGACGAGGGGCCGCTCGAAAAGACCGATCGCGAACTTCACCCGCAGCACGCGCCGGACCGCCTCGTCCACCACGGCCAGCGGCACGCTCCCGCTGCGCACGAGCGCCGCGAGGTGTCGCCGGTAGAATCCGTCGGCCATGTTCAGGTCCACGCCGGCGGTGAGCGCGAGCGCAGCGGCTTCTTGCTCGGTCGCGGCGTAGCCTTGATTCATCAACTGCAACACGGCGTTCCAGTCCGAGACGACGAGGCCCTCGAAGTTCCAGCGTTCGCGGAGTATCTCCGTCAGCGTTTGCCGATGCGCCGAAGTCGGCACGCCGTTCAGATCGTTGAACGCGCTCATCACCGACAGCGCGCCCGCCCGCACACCCGCTTCGAACGGCGGCAGGTGGCGCTCCCACAGCGCCTGCGGCGAGATTTCCGTCGCGCTGTAGTCGCGCCCGCCCTCGGAGGCGCCGTAGCCGACGTAGTGCTTCAAACACGCGGCGATCGGCACCGGAGCTTCCTGGTAGCCGCGCACAGAGGCCTCGGCGAAACGGCTCGAGGCGAACGGCGACTCGCCGAACGTTTCCGCGACGCGGCCCCAGCGCGGGTCCGTGCAGTGATCGACCATCGGCGCGAACGTCCAATCCACGCCGTGCGCGCGCGCCATCTCCGCGGTCGCCTCGCACGCGCGCCGAACCAGCTCCGGATCCCACGTGCACGCCTGTGCCAGCGGGATCGGCGCGATCGCGCGGTAGCCGTGGATGACGTCGCAACCGAAGATCGCCGGGATGCCGAGCCGGGATTGCTCGACGCACATCCTCTGGAGCGCGTTGCGCGTGGTCAGATCGGCGGTGAGCCCGTTCAGGATGAACGAGCCATAGGTCGGACGAAACTCGTCGGGCCGCTCCGCGATGTTGTTCGGATTGGCGTCGCCGATGCCACACTGGTGCAGCTGGTCGATCTTTTCCTCGAGCGTCATGCGCGCGAGAAGATCCTCGACGCGCGCGGCGACCGGGACCGACGGATCACGGAAAAGAGGAACTTCGCTCATCACTTCACGAACGGCGTGAGCAACTTCGTCCACACGGCGTAGCCGCCCGCGGCCATGTGCAGCCGATCGCTCGTGTAGAGCGATTCGTCGGGGCGGCCGTTCGCGGCCAGCATCGCGGGGTTGGTTTCCACGTAGGCGCGGCGCGGATCGGCGGCGCAAAATTTCGCGAGTGCCGCGTTGGCCGCGACCATCTTGTCCCGAAGCTGCCAGCGCGAGGGCGCGAACTGCAGCGAGACGAACAGGATCTTCGTCGCGGGACGCGCGGCATGGACCTTCGCGCAGAACGCCTCGAAATCTTGCGCGACCTGCTCCGGGGTCTTGCCCGACGCGATATCATTCGTCCCCGCGTAGAACACGATCAGCCGCGGATGATGCGGCAGGATCACTCGGTCGAAGTGCACGATCGAGTCTACGATCTGCGAGCCACCGAAGCCGCGATTGACGACAGGAACCCCGGGAAAGTCCTCCTTGAGCGTCTTCCACAGTCGAATCGACGAACTGCCGGCGAACAACACGCAATCCGGTGCGCTCGGCGCCGCCGCGTCCTGCGCGGCAAAAGCGGCCATGTCTTTCGACCAATCGGCAGACGAGACCGGATCGGCCGCGAGCGCCACGAACGGTGAGACTAGAACCAGAGCCGCGGCAATGGCCGCAAAGCGACGGAGGGCTTTGAACGATTTCATGGATTGGGAGATTTCTGGTGCGCCGGCGCGACGAACTCCTGCCAGAGCGCATCGGCCACGTAACCCGCGGCGGTCGCAAACGCGCGACCGGCCTTGTCCATCCGGCCGGTTCGCGGATCCACGCCTTCAGTGATGATGCCCCCGTCCCACGCGCTCGCGCGCAGGATCTTCAGGGCGTGCTCGCGGCCGCGTTTCAACTGCAGGTGATCCGCCACGCTCCACGACGTCGTGAACGGCACACGATAACTGCCAGGCAGGCCGAACGGCTCGGTCGAATAGGAAAATGGATACGCCGCAGAGTGAAGCCAGTCGTAGGTGCGCGCAAACGTCGGATCGTCCTCGGCCACGAGGCCGACGAGCGGCATCTTCATCTGCGAGCCCGGCGGCACTTCGGTGAAGACGTGCGTGCGGCCATCGGTCGCGCTGGCGAAGATGGGCTCGCGCCCGCCCGGCGGCACCGCCACGCAATGACGCAGGATGGCGGCCTTCAGGGCATCGGCCCGTTGCGCGGCGTCGGTCGATGCGCCGGCATCGCCCAGCGCCGCGTAGAGCGCGCTGAGTTCACGCAGCGCCTGCCACGCGAGCGCGTTGGCATAGGTGATGAAGGGGAGTTTCTGAAATTCATCCTGCGAGTCCTGCAGCGACGAGTAGAGTCCCGTCGTCGCATCGAAACGGCCGAGCAAGCGCTCGCACAGCGCCTTGATCGCCACGCGATGTCCGGTGACGAACGCGAGGTCGCGAGTTTGCCGCCAATAGCGGCCGAGCGCGACCAGCGGCGCCACGGCCTCGTCGAGTTGGAAACCGTCCTCGAGCACCGAGCCATCGATGTAGCGGCTGTGCGTGCCGGTGTTCCGCAGTTGCGTCGTGAGCGCGTAGTCGAGCGCGTCGCGCGCGAGCGCCGGATCGATGTCGAGCAGGCCGGGGAACGACCACAGCATCGCGTCGCGGTCCCAATACGCCGCCGAAACGTAGTAGCGCGGGCTCCGCGAGGTGATCCCGACGAGTTGCTCCGTATCGAGCGTCCGTCCCCACGCGTAGAGGGCGGTGAACAGCAGATTGCGGTTCATCAGCAGATCGAGGTCCGCCTGGCCGGTCGTGCCGGTGCGCGCGCGGCACCAGGCGGCCGCGCGACCCATCACGCCGTCAACGCCGTCGCGTTCGGTGTTTTCGCGCAGCACGCGCGCGGCGTGCACGGCGCTGTTCTCCTCGAGTCCCACGCTGAGAAAGAAGATCGCCTCCACCGTCGCGCCGGGTGGGACCGTGAATTCTCGCATCGCGTCGATGCCGGGCGCGCCTTTCCCGGCACCCGGGTTCGGCTGCACGCGCGCTCTCGGGGCGTTCAAGGCCCAGGCGAAAAGCGTGTCGTGCGTGATGAAACTGAACATCGACGTATCGCCCGTGGAAAATTCCCGCGAGCCGCGCAGCGCCACGGGGGCGTAGGTGACGCGATTCAACGCGCCCCAGGAGGTGCGCACGCCGAGGTGAGCGGCGACCGGCTGAGTCCGCCGGTTCGTGAGCGTCAATCGGATCATCGCCGCGCGCGCACCGGGCGGCACGCAGTAAGTGAGCGTGCGTTCGAGTCCGTCGGCGGCGAGTCGCGCCGTCGGAATCCAATACTCGATCAGCTCCCACTGCGGCGCGCGAAACGGCAGCGGTTGTCCGTCGACTTCGAAATACGGCTGGAGCGCCGGCGCGCCGCCCTCGCCCACCACTTCCAAGAGACCGCGATCGCGCATCGAGAGCACATTGAAGCTGTCGAGCGCTCCGTCGGCCGCGCGAATCGTCGGGAGCGAGATCAGTTCGTTGCCGGTTGGCAGGACGTCGTCCGGCCCCAGCGCGATCGCGAAGCGCCGTGGCTCGTCCGCGCCTGCGCAACCGAGCGCGAGGGCCAGTCCGACCCACGCGACGGCGATGGCGCGGCGGAGCGGCATCGTCATTCGAGCTTGAAGCTCGCCGTGAGCGTCGCCGTCGAATCCGTGCCGACGAAAACGTCGAAGTCGCCCGGCTCGGCGCCGAAGGTCATGTCGCCGCGCCAGAACGAGAGGTCGGCCGGCGTCAGTTGGAACGACACGTCGCGCGCCTCGCCGGCGGCGAGTTCGATTTTCTGAAAGCCCTTCAGCTCGCGCACGGGCCGCGTCAAGGAGCCGACGCGGTCGCGCACGTAGAGTTGCACGACTTCCTCGCCGGTGCGTTGGCCGGCATTGCGCACGCGCGCCGTGACGGTGATCGCACCGTCCGCGGTGAGCGCCGGAGCGCTGAGGCGGAGCTGGTCGTAGGCGAACGTCGTGTAGCTCAGGCCGTAGCCGAACGGATACTGCGGCGTGTTGGGCGAGTCGATGTAGTGCGAGAAATACGGGTCCTTCGGATCCTTGGGCTCGGGACGGCCAGAATTCTTGTGCGCGTAGAACAGCGGGATCTGTCCCACTGAGCGCGGCCAGCTGAGCGGCAGCTTGCCGGACGGATTGTAGGCGCCCGTGAGCACATCGGCGATCGCCGGTCCGCCCATCGTGCCGGGGTGCCAGGGGACGAGGATGGCGTCGACGAGAGCGTCGACTTTGTCCACCAACTGGGGCCGGCCCGCCATCACGAGCAGCACGACCGGCTTGCCGGCCTTGTGCAGCTCCTCGAGGAGGGCGACCTGCTGGCCGGAAAAATCGAGCGACGTGCGGCTGGTGCACTCGCCCGATTGGAAAACATCCTCACCCAACGCCATGATGACGACGTCGGACGCATCGGCGGCGGCGCGCGCGGCCGCGAAGCCGCTGCGATCGTCGCTGCGCGTGTCGCATCCCGGCGCGTAGCGCAGGTTGTCCCCGTAGAGAGCTTGGAGCGCGGCGCGCACCGTGACCGTGTCCTTGCGGTCGACTTGGGCGTGCCAGGTGCCGACTTGATCGAGCGGCGCGTCGGCGAGAGGGCCGACGAGCGCAACCTTGAGCGCGGTGGTCTTCAGCGGGAGCACGTCACCCTTGTTCTTGAGCAGGACGCACGAACGACGCGCGAGATCGCGCGCGGCTCGGAGGTGATCCGGATGCAGCAACAACTTCTCCTGCCGGGCCGGATCGCAAAAACGATACGGATCATCGAACAGGCCGAGCTGGAACTTCACCGCGAGGATCGCGCCGACCGCTTGGTCGAGGCGAGCCATGGAAACTTTTCCCTCACGCACGAGGCCGGCGAGATACGGGCCGAAGGCGCCGTTCTCCATATCCATGTCGAGGCCGGCGTTGAAAGACTTCAACGCCGCATCGCGAACGTCGGTGACGTTGCCGTGCGCGCGCATCTCGGTGACGCTCGCCCAGTCGGAGACGACGAAGCCCTTGAAACCCCACTCGCGGCGCAGAACCTGATCGAGCAGGAACGGGTTCGCGGAGCACGGCGTGCCATCGAGGTCATTGAAGGCGGCCATGAAGGTGGCGACGCCGGCCTCTTTCGCGGCGCGGAACGGCGGCAGGTAGACGTCGCGCAACTGGCGCTCGGTCACGTCGGTCGTGAAGTAATCGCGGCCCGCCTGCGCGGCGCCGTAAGCGGCGAAGTGCTTCGCGCAGGCCAGCACGCGATCGGTGCCGGCGAAAGTGCCATCGCCTTGGAAACCGCGCACCCGCGCGCGCGCCACGGCGGAGCCGAGGAACGGATCCTCGCCCGCGCTCTCGGCGATGCGGCCCCAGCGCGGGTCGCGCGCGATGTCGACCATCGGGGCGAACGTCCAGTGAAGACCGGCGGCCGAGGCCTCGATGGCGGCGATGTGCTCGGCTTGCTCGATGCGGGCCATGTCCCACGAGGAGGCCGAAGCGAGCGGGATCGGGAAAAGCGTCCGGTAGCCGTGGATGACGTCGAGGCCGAAGAGCAACGGAATGCGCAGGCGCGAATGCTCGACAGCGATCTGCTGCCATTTGCGCGTCTGCTCGGCGCCGACGACATTCAGCATGCTGCCGACCTCGCCTTTCTCGAGCTGCGGCGTGATCGAGGAGTCGGAGGCGGGGCCCGTCATATCCTCGCGCGAGGAATACTGGACGAGCTGGCCGACCTTTTCCTCGAGTGTCATGCGCGACAACAGATCGCGCACGCGGTCATCGACCGACGGCGTCGGGGCCGCGCGCAACACGAGGCCGGTGGTGACGAACAGGAGAAGCAGAGCGTGACGCAGGAGGGACATGATGGGGGAGACGACGTTGGGCCGCACACGTGCGGGCGGCACGCGCGCGGCAGCGACCGGGAAGTTCAGTAAGCAATCGACAGTTTCGCCGGGAGGCTGTCGATGCGGATTTCGTTTTGGTGCATCAGTTTTCCGTCACCGTGCACGGAACGGATCGGACGCGAAAGCGGCGAGCGCACGACGATGCCGCCGGCGGGCACTTTCACGCCGTCGGCGATGGAGACTTCCACCGCATTCACGGAGCCGTCGGCCGCGCGCTGGCTCTTCACGGTGTAACTGATTTTGCCGAAGTAGGTGGGCATCGAGACGACCTCGATGCCGGCGGGATCGGTCACCCACGCATCGGACACGCCGGCGGCGAGGACGAGCGCGTCGTCCTGTTCGCGCTCGTAGACGAACATGCCGCGCACGGACCGGATGAAGTCGGAGCCGCACCACGTGTGCGGCATGTCGCCGATCGTGCGCGGGGTCTTCGGATCGCGGAAGACGACTTCGGCCCAATGGTTCCAGCCGGCCGGGCGGCGCAGCGACATGAAGTAGTCGAGGCAGGCCTGCGCGCGGTCCTTTTGCCCGAGGTAGACGAAGGAACCGATCACGCGGTTCTCGTAGGGCGTGAGGTCGAGCCACTCCATCTTGCCGTCGCGGCGGGCGACGAAACGCTCGAAGTATTTCTCGAACGTGCGGCTGAGCGCCGGTTCGGGCAGGAGGCCGACTTCGTTGCCGGGTTGCACGAGCACGGTCGTGGAGGTCGCATCGAAGTCGCCGAGTTCCGCGCAACCCGGGATGTAGTCCACCTTCGTGTTCTGCATCGCGAGGCGGATGGAGTTGTAGAAGTCCTTGCGGAAGTCGTCGCGCTCCGCGGCAAACTCCTTCGCAGCGGCCGTCTCGCCAAGGATCTCGGCGATGGTGGCGGCGTCCTTCAGGCCGCGCAGCGTGAAGGCGTCGTCCCAGTAGGAATGCATCGGCTTGGCGCTGTAGCCCTCGTGGCTGATCGACTCGGGCATGAGACCGTAGAACGCGCGCTGCTCGGCCGTGCCGCTGATGAACGGCTCCACCTTGCGCGTCGCGCGGAGTTCCTGGATGTAGCGCACGGTGCGGACGACGTGCGGCCACTTCGTGCGGAGCCACTCCTTGTCGTGCGTGAAGTGGTAGACCTGCATGAACAGGTAGATGAGCTGGCCATGGCTGTCGTTCTCGGGCGTCGGATCGGCGCCGAGGCGGTCGACGACGCAGGGCACTTTGCCGCTCGGAAACTGGAACGGCGCATACCAATCGGCGAACGCCTTCACGGCGTCGTTGAGACCGAGTTCGAGCAGCGCGGTCGAGGTGAGCGAGCCGTCGCGAATCCACGAGCGCTGGTAGTTGCGCGAGCCCGGCTGGAAGCGCACGCCGTCCTGATTGATGAAAATGTAGGCGAGGTTCGACTTGATGGTGTCGATCACCGGCTGCGCCGACGCCGGCAAGCGCACCTGGAACAGGTCGAGGCGCGACTCCCACATCGCGCGCGTGGCCTTCTGCGCGGCGTCGACGTAGCGCGCGGCTTCGGCGGCGGAGACGTTGGCCGGGATCGGCTGTGTCGGCTGGTGGAACGGCGAAGCGAGGCGCACTTCGTGGCTCGCGCCGGTGCCGAGATCGAAATCGTAGGCGAGCGCGCCGGAGGCGAAACCGGCGGCGTCCTCGGCGGACGTGGCCGCGGGCAAGCGGCCGCGAGCGAGGTGCTCGACGATCTCGCCGGACTCGAACGGGGTCGCACCGAACGCGCTCGGGCGGTCGAGCGGGATGACGCGGCGCGCGCCGACTTGCACGACGCCGTCGACGAGCGCGACGCGCTCCACGCGCGCCCAGCCGGCGGCGCGGAAGATGTTTTGCCACGGCGGGTCGACCATGAAGGGCCGCACCGCGAGGAAGAGTTTTCCCTTCACCGGCGCGCCGGCATTCGTGAGCTGGTAGCGCGTGAGCAGCACGCTGTCCGCGCCGGCGGCACCGGCGGCGAAGGTCGTGATGCGCAGCGTGAGGTCGCCGCGTTTCCATTCGACGGTGGGAATCGGGAGGTAGCCGGCTTCGAGCGATTGCGAGAGCTGGACGTCGCTCCAGGTCACGAGCTGGCCGTCGACATAGAGGAAGGGCTCGACGGTGAAGGACCCGCGCGCGACCTCGATCTGGCCGGTCTCACCGATGAGCGCGTTGTCGCCGTCGGCCGGGCTGCCGGCGGTCGTCCAGTAGCACTGTTCGCCGATGTAGAATTTCGGGAAGAAGCCCCGCCGCTCGCGGCGCGCGATGGCTTCGAAGAAGGTGTTCTCGTTCTGGCCGAATTGCGGGGGCTGCACTTCGAGGCGCGCGAGTTCGGCGCCCTTGGCGACTTCCTCCGGCGGCAATTCGAGGCGGAGCAGGTTGCCTTGCTGCTCGGGCAGGTAGACGTAGTCGCGTCCGCCGTTGCCGCGCGAGACGGAGGCGACGGTGCGCCACTCGCGTCCGTCGGCGGAGAGTTGCACCGCGTAGCTCGCCGCGGCCTTGCCGGGCGCCCAATCGAGGATGAGGCCGCCGATCTCACGCTCGTGCGCGAAATCGATCGTCAGGGCCGCCTCCCCTTCCCCGGGCGCAACGGACCAGTGCTCAACCACGGTGCCGTGCACATCGGCCGTCGGTGCGCCGACGCTGGCTTGGACCGTGGCGCGAGCGGCGGCGGCCGCCGCGTCGTCGATCGGCGCGAAGCGGAGATTGGAAATGTAGATGCGGCCCACGCCGCCGGTGGCGGTGGCGACCGTGAACTCGATCGCGCGAATGCGCTTCGGCTCTGGAATGCGATGCGGGCCCCAGCCGAACGAGATGTGGCGCTTACGCACGTGCTGCGTTTCGAACTGCGCCGGGAAGGTGAACGAGAGCCGCTTCGCCATCCAGACGTTGTCGTGCTCGTCGATCAGCTTCACTTCGAAGTTGTTCACCTGGCACTCGCCGCGCAGCTCAAAGGTCAACTGGTAGTTCGCGGGCAACTCGAGATCGACCGCCTTGCGCGCCGTGGCGTAGCCGTAGGCATGGCTGAGATCGAAATCGAGGACGACCGCGCCGCCGGTCTTGCCGGTGGCATGGCCGATCTTGGCCTGCGCACCCTCAGAGGTGACAGCAGTCCAACCGGCGACGCTGGCAAAGTCGTCGAGCTGGCGCGGCTGCGCGCAACCCAAGGCGGCAGCGGCGAGCGCGACCGCAGCGGCGGCGAGGCGAACGAGCGGACGGAGTGAAACGGAGTTCGTATTCATCGCTTGAAAAGAGATTGGGCCAAGTGCGCCGGCCCTGACGGCGGGCGAACCTAGGCGGCGCCAGCGGGCGTCGCGGAGGCTTTGCGTTGCTTGAGCAGCGCCTTGATTTCATAGGCGCGCGCCTCGGTGAGCGGGTAGCTGGCGAGCAGCCAAACGCTCAGCAGGCAGATCGCGGCCGGCAGGCAAATCTCCCACGCACGCAGCTGGAACAGCGTGGAATCGCTCTGCATCTTCGCGCCCTCCACGAAGCCGGTGAAGCGCTGCAGGTAGCCGCTGATGATGGTCGCGATCGAGACCGCGACTTTCCACCACCAGTTGTAGACGGCGAAGTAGATGCCCTCGCGGCGGATGCCGGTGGCGAGTTCCTCTTCGTCGCAGATGTCGGCGATCATTGCGTTCACGAGCGAGAACGCGAAGACCATGCCCAGCGACAGGCACACCGTCGGGAACGTCGTCCAATACGGGTGGGCCGGGTTGTAGCAGATGATCTTGGAAAGGTTGCCGCCGATGATGAGCGCGAAGGCCAGCAAGACGGTGAAGCGCTTACCGTAGCGCCGGGAGCACCACGCCATCGGGAACGCACCGGCAAGCCCGACCGTGGCCCAGAGCGTGCCGTTCAGCGCCATGACCTCGGAGGCCGAGTCGGTGTTTCCGCCGAAGAGGTAGAAAATCTGGATGTAGTTGTTGAAACCCATCACCAGCTGAAACGCGACGATCAGGAGCACGAACGCGCCCACGAGGCGAAGGAACGTAGGATTGCGGTAGGTCGCCTTGAAGCTTTGCCAGATCGGAATGCGCTCCTGCTGGCTCGCCTGCTGGACCTTGCCCTCCTTGCACACGAACGCGCACCACATCGCCGCGCCGGTGAGCATGACGCTCAGACCGAGGCAGACCCATTTCACGCCGTTGACGGTGTCGCCGCCGAACATCGGGCGGTTGGCGAGATAGTAGACCCACGGCAGCGTGAGCGCGCCGATGTTGCCGATGAAACTCGAGTAAGCGAACAGGCTCGTCTTCTCGTGATAGTCGTCGGTCATCTCGAGCCCGAGCGCGCCGTGCGGAATCGCGTAGATCGGCACCACGGTGTAGAAGAACAAAGACGTCACGAGGAAGTAGCCGAACATCCACTCCTTGCTCCAATCGCGCGGCACCGTCCAAAGCGCCCAGAACGCGATGCCGATGAGCACGCCGCCCACGATGAGGAATGGGATGCGCCGGCCCCAGCGGGAGCGGCAATTGTCCGACATGTTGCCGAGGAAGGGATCGATGATCGCGTCCCACAGCCGCGGAAATGCCTGCGCGTAGCCGATCCAGATCGCGCTGACGCCGAGACCGACGACATAGACGAGGTTCGTCAGCTGGACGACGGAGTTGACGGCGACGATCGTGACCACCGCCCCCATGCCGTAGGCGACCTTTTGCGAAACAGGAATGCGGTCGGCCGCGGCGGTGGTGTGGTGGGAGTTCATGAAAGTGCGGGGTCGCGGAACTCAGCGGGATTCGCCGAGCGTTTTCCAGAGAATGGCGGCGTTGTTCGTGATGAAACCATCGGCACCGCGTGTGCGCAACTCGCGGACCAGCGCCGGATCGTCGATGGTGTAGATCCAGACCTTCAGGCCCCGCTCGTGTGCGGCGGCGATGTTGGCGGCCGTGAGCCCGCGGTCCCAGACGATGACGCGAACGCCGCAGGCAGCGAGTTCGTCCCACACCGAGGCGTCGGGCTGGCCGTCGCGCAAAGGAGCCGCGCCGTGATGGCGTTCGTGCGGCGCGCCGAGGGCGGCGAGCACTTGTTCCGGGAGCTGCTCGTGCAGCTCGCGGAGGAAATTCCAGTCGTAACTCTGCACGACGACGCGGTTGACCAGGCCGCGTCCGCGCAAGAGGCGCGCGAGGGTGGCGGCGTCGCCGGCTTTGCGTTCGATCAGCGGCATGGAGCCGCCGGAGCAGATGAGATCGAGAGTTTCAGCGAGCAGCGGCAGACGGACGCCACTGCGACCGTCGAACCAGCGGCCCGCATCAAGTTCGCCCAGTTCAGCGGCGGAGCGATCGGCCACGCGGAGGGCCTTGCCGCCCCAACGCGCCACTGCGTCGGTGGTGCGATCGAGTGTCGCGTCGTGAATGACAACCGGCACGCCGTCGCGGGAATGGTGGTAGTCGAACTCCACGAGATCCGCGCCAGACGCGAGGGCGAGGCGGAAGGACGCGAGCGTATTCTCGGGAGCGGCCGAGCTGTAGCCGCGATGCGCGATGACGAGCGGTCGCGAACTGGCCAGCAGGGCTTGGGCGTTGTTTTCACCGGCGGCGGCCTGGACCGCGTAACAAGCCAGCGCGAGAGCGATGACCAGAAGCGGACGGGGCAGCGAGAGCGGGTGAAGGAAAACCATCAGGAGAAGGGGGCGGCGCTCCGCGAGGGAGCGCCGCCCGTGACATCGAACTGGAGTGGCGGTTAGAGTTGGAAGCTGGCGGTGAGCTTGAAGGTGCGGGGCGATGGCAGGAAGTAGCCGTTGGGAATGGCACGGCCGGCGCTGTCGCGCCAGGAGCCGTCGTAGCTGGTGATGACCGGATCCTTGTCGTCGAGAACGTTGAGCACGTTCAGGGCGATGCGCGTCGGGATGCCACCGAACTTCGTCGAGTAGGCGATCACCATGTTGGTGGTGTTGCGCTCGGCGCGGTAGTAGGTCTCGTTGCGGATGACGGTCGAGTATTGCTTGCCGGTGCGGGAGACGCCGCCGCCGATCGAGAGGCCCTTGAGCTTGTCGTTCATGAACGTGTAGTTCGCGAAGATGTTCGCGACGTATTTGGTCGTGCCGACGACCGTCTTGCCGGCGACGTTGTTGTCGAGCGTCGTCTGCGCGTTCACGAGTGCGGTGCGGAGGTTGGTGGCGGCGGTGTTGCCGAGGTTGGCGGCCGCATCCCACTTCGAGAAGTTGGCGGCGTAGTAGGCGCGCTGGCCAGCGAGGGCGTCGACGATCTCGGACTCCGGCAGCGCGTAGCTGGCCTGCAGGCGCAGGTTCTTCAGCGGGTTCGCGGTGACTTCGAACTCGTAGCCGCTGACGTGCAGCGACTGCGTGTCGTCGTAGGCGAGCGCACCGAGCGCGGGATCGCGGGCTTCGCTGCGGGCGTCGTAGTAGAGGTTCCAGATGTTGCCGAAGCCGATCTTCGTGCCGGTGATGCGGTCGTAGGACTTCGCATCGTAGTAGACGGCGGTCGCGTAGTATTTGCCGTCGTTGGTGGAGAAGCGGAGGCCGGCGTCGACGCCCTCGCCGCGGGTGGCCTCGAAGGGCTTGCCGGTGAGGCTCGGATTGCGGCCGGGGCCGATGGGCTCGAAGTTCTTGCCGTAGTTCGCGAAGATGCCGACCGGTCCGATGTAGTAAACCGCGCCGCCCGAGTAGGTGTTGCCCGTCGCGGCGGAGGCCGTCGTCGTCGGGATAATGGCGTTGAGGCGATACTGGTCGTAGCTGTCGTGACGCGCACCGAGGAGGACGCTGAGTTTGTCGTCGAGCGCACGGATGTGCGTGAAGGCAGCGACGTGCTTCAGGGTGTAGTCTTCGTCGAAGTCGAACCAGTTGCCGTCGTGCGAGGTGTAGGCGACTTGATAGGAACCGATGGTCGCGGGCAGCGCGATGGTCGGATGCGTGTCGTCCTCGTAGATGCGGGCGCGAATGATGCGGTTGCTGGCGCCAACGATGCCGGCGTTGAGGATCTGGGCGTTGAGCTGACGCGCGTGCCAAGTGATGTCCTGCTGGCCGGCCGAGACGCTGAAGGTCTGGCGGTAGGCCTGGTTGAAGAGCTTCGTGTCGAGCTTGTAGGTCAGCTGGGCGCGGACTTCCTTCACGCCGCGGTTCTGATTCTGGCCGCTGATCATGAAGTCGCCGTAGCGTTTGCCGAAATTGGGGTTCGGGTTGCCGTTCGGGAGCTGCTTGTTGATGTCGACGGCGAGGAAGCCGATGCCCTCGTAGTTCTTCGAATCGCGGGAGTCCTTGTAGTAGTAGCCGGTGACGGCGAGCTCGAGGGAGTTGGTGAAGCTGTGAGTCAGCCAGAGCGTCGCGACGTCGTATTCGGGCTTCGAGATCGCGTCCTTAGCGGCGACAGTGAACTCGCGTTTCGGGAACACCGCGATGGTGCTGCCGTCGATCGTGAGCGTGCCGTTGGTCATCGAAGTCGGATACCAACCGGCTTGCGGGGCGATCGGGAGGAAGATGCCGTTGGAGCGCTGGCCGATATTCCAATTCTGGATGCCGATGCCCGGCAGGCTGGGAATGTAGACGTTCCAGTAGTTGCTGCCGTCGATGCGCGCCGTGGAGCCCGAAGGCGCGGCGGTCCCGGCCGGCGTGAGCGGCGCGGCGCCCCAGGTGTTCGAAACGGAAACGCCATCCCAACGGCTCGTGCCTTCCGGCGCCGAGGCGCGGTAGAACGAGCGCTCCGAGCGGCTCGCTTCGGCGTCGAGGCGGACGGCGGTGCGCGGCGTCACTTGGTAAGCGAACGCGACGTCGACGGCGCGTTGGCGGTCGATGTCCTGATCCTGCCAGCCTTTCTGTTCCTCGATCAGCGCGTTGACGCGCACGGCCATCTTCTTGTTCAGGAAGCGGCTGTTGCTATCGACGGTGAAGCGCTTGCTGCCGTTGCTGTCGAAGACGAAGGCGGGATTGAGAAACTCCTTATCGAAGCGCGCCTGCTTCGTGTAAGTGCTGAGCACGCCACCGACGGTGCCGATGCCGAACAGGATGGAATTGGGACCGCGGTCGAACTCGATGCGCTCGACGTTGTAGGTGTCGGCACTCTGGTAATAGGTGAAGTAGTTGCGCGTCGGGCCTGCGCCACCTTGCAGCGACTGGCCGGCGCCGCGGAAGTTGAAGTCGAAATCGCCGAACGGTGAAGAGGTCTTGCCCGCGCCGTAGTCGGACGGGATGACGTTGAGCGCCCATTGCAGCGACTCGCGGATGTCCTGGATCGCGACGTCGTCGAGGAAGGTGCGCGTCAGCGAGGACATCGCGGCCGGCGTCAGCTTGATCGGAGTGTTGGTGCGCCCGCCGGCGAGCGAGTCGACGGCAACGTAGCCGATGTCGCGATCCGTGTTAACCGTGAAGGTCTCCAATTGGACCACATCGTCGTCGGGTTTCGGCGCCGTAGCCGGTGGCGCCGACTGGGCCGAGAGCAGCGGGGTAAAGGCGAGCATCGCGGCGAGGGACAACGCGAATTTCGCAAGGGGCAGAGCAGGCTTAGCTGGGGCTAGCAGTTGCGATTTCATTTTAGGTGACAAAAACCGACAACACGGTCCGTGGGGCCGCGGCGCAGACTACAGGATGATCTCGATCAGGTTCGATTGGGGGTTGAGATGCGTGGATACGTCAGCAGAGGCGACACGGAGACCGCCCGCGCGATAGGGGTTCGGCTCGGGATTGCCGGCCAAAGCATGCCCGTTCACGCGCACGCTCCGCGGCGAATGCGTGGCGGACTTCACGGCGTAGACGAGGCGCACGGGCCGGCCGCAGAGATGCGTCTCGGCGGTCAAACCATCGAGGCTGCGCGGGAGCACCGGATCGAACACGACATCGCCGAACGACTCGCGGATGCCGAGCAGGCACGCGCGGATCTTGTGCAGGTAAAGCCCGGGGCCGCTCGAGTAGAGTCGCCAGCCGCCGCGGACCGACACGCGCCCCGCGCGCAGTTCCGGCCAGCGCGCGGCCGCTTCCACGCGGTCGGCGAAATCGGCGTCGGAGCTCGAGAAATAGACGTTGCTCTGGCGCGGGGCGGCGCGCGGCACGACCTGTTCGAGGCCCACCGGATTCACGACTTGGAGCGCTTCCCACAACCGGTCCGCATCGCCGATCTTGGCCATCGCCTCGGCGTAGCGGATGTGCGCGTGCACGTATTGCAGGCCGATTTCGCGGCCGACGTTCGCAGCGGTCTCGCCGCGCTTGAAGAGTTTTTCCAGTCCGCCGTGGTAGGTCGCGGGCTCGCTCATGAGCCGCACGCCGTCGGAGAACTTCAGGTCGCGCTCGACAATGGCGAGGTGATGCTTCGCCTCCTCCGGAGTAAACAACTCCGCGATCACGGAGCGCGTCATCGGCAGCAAACGATAGCGAATGCCGGTGATCTTGTCGCTCGGGTGCAGCAGCGGACGTTTCGTGCCGTCGGCCTCGTTGACAAGGAATCCGGCCACGGTGCCGCCGGGCATCAACTGGGCGCTGAAATCCCGGCGCATGCGCGCGAGCAGCGACTCGAGAACTTCGGCCCGCGCCGTTTCGCCCGCCCGCTGGCTGACGGCCGCGAGCTGACGGAAAGTCTGGAAAGCCAGCGCCACCGTCCACGCGCTGACCATGCGGGTCCGCAACGTGGGATCGGCGGGCTGCAACGTGTCGTCCCAGTCGCCGTCACCGTAATTTACCAGCGCCGTGCCGGGCACGAGGCGGCTTTCGACGTGAGCGACGACGCGGTCGCAGTGCACCCAAAGCGATTCGCGCGTGCCGGTCGGCCGGAAAGACTTCGCGTCGGTGTAGTCGATGTTCTGGCTGAGGAAGCTGAGGTCGTTGGTGGCTTCGACGTAGTCGCACAGCGCCTTCACCGGCCAGAAGCACACGTCGCCATGGCTGTGCGCCTGCTGGATGAAGTGGAACGGCGGGAACATGAACCATTGCGGCCATGCGCCTTCGACGCCTTCGGCCTGCGCGGCGGCACCGAGGTATTGTTGCGCAAAAACAGTCTCGAGCACGCGACGCGCGACATCGAACTCGCCGGCGGAGAGCAGCCACTCGATCGAGCCTTGCGTGACGTCGCGCACGCCCCAGGCGGCGCCGCCGTATTGCTCGAGGCCGTGCGGCGTCGAGAAGTGAATCGAGGCGTTGTGAGTGAACCACGGCAGCACGTCATCGACGCGCGCCACACCGGCATCGCGCGCACGACCGAGACGCACGGGAGCCGCGGGCGGGCACGCGAGCGGGCGTTCGGCGGCGAACTCGCCGCGCGCCGCAGCCACGGCGGTTTCGAGCGCGGAGAGGCCGGCGTGCGTGCCGACGAGCGCGAGAGAAAACTGGCTGGTCGCCACGGAACGGACTACGGCGTAGGGGCCGCCGCGCGCTTGATTGTCGGCGTAGAGGAGTTCGTCGCCGCCCAGCTCGGCCGCCTGCGCAGGATCGATCGCCGCGAGGGCAAAGCAGGTTTGCGGCAGATGTTGTGCGAGGAATCCGGCCGGAGACGGCACGGCGGCCATCCAGCCTTGCGCGGCGTTGACCTCCAGCGTGCCGCGCGCATCGAATTCGTTGGCCCCGAGCGCGAGAGAATGCGTGACGAGGAACTCGCACGGTGTCCCGCTCGTCACCTGCAAGACGAGAAAGCTCGCCGCCGATTCGCGGGAGCACGTGAGCGTGGCCTCGATGGTCGCGTCGGTCAGACGGTAGTGCCACCGGACGCGACCCGGCTCCATGACGAAGGCCGAGGGCACGCCGAGCTGGCGCCACTCCCCTGCCCGCCGCACGAACACGCGCTGGCCGCTGGCCCGCGCGAGATTGAGCGGATGGCGCACGACGGAGAGGAGGCGCGCGATGCTCGGGTTGCCGAGATAGACCTGCGCGCCGAAAATACCCGCGGCGTAGGCGGTGATGCCGAACTGGGCGTCGTCGATCCAAAGCGAGGTGCCGTTGCGGACGATGTGGCCGTGCGGGCGGGCGACGATCGCCTCCTTGGCGCGGAGGACGACGTGCGTATCCGTGCCGCAGAAAAACGAGAGCAGGTGGCGCTGGGCGTCGAATTCCTCGTGGCGGCGCGCGTCCGGGAACCAGGCGGCGAGCTCCGCCGCGGTCGCATTCTCGCCATGCAACCACAGCGCGGTGAACACCGAGCGCGGCGCATGACTGAAACGCGCGATTGTCGGGGCACTCGCCCAAACCGCGGGCAACACCTCGGCGAGGCACGCCAGATCGGCGGCGGAGGAGGCGGTCGGGTGGTCCTCGATGAAGCGCGCAACGAAGGTCGTCGTGGCGTTGCCGTCCGGCGCGAGGACGATCGGCCGCGTTTGCAGGCCGGCGAGCGCGCATTCGTATTGGAGGCGGCGCGACGGCAGCGCCGGCTCACGCATCGCGAGCGGTTCGCCGGTCAGACGGAAATCGGCGCCGAGAAACTGGTAGGCGTCGGTGCAGAAGGCGGCCGCACCCTCGGCGCATGCGAACGCGGCCCACGGGTGGCGTCCGCCGGCGGCGGGTTGGTTCTGCCGGGCGAGGATGACGTGCCCGAGAGCCGAGTCGGAAAGCGGAAGGAGATCGAGGTATTGCGAGGTGTAGGCCTCGTTGTTGCGCACGGCGCCCTCGTCGGCGAGGCCGAGGTCCTGCGCATGGAAAATCTCGCACGTGAGCGGGGCGCCCGACGTGTTGCGGAGTTGCACGCGCCAAGCCCAGGCGGCGTGTTGCGGGTGCAGCGTCAGGGTGGTGACGCATTCGAGGCCGGCGCACGGCGTCGTGCGCCAAGCCGGGTCGGCGGCGGCGGAGAAATCGACCTCACGTCCGACCAGTGGCGCCCATCCGGCGACTTTGCCCGTGGCGTCTTTCCAGCGCACGAGAAGGCGGAAAAGACCTTCCTCGGCGGGGCCGGGCAACACTTGGTTGAGCAGGGTCTCGCGATGGCGCAAGGCGAACAGCGTGCCGCTAGGCAGCAGTTGCGCGCGGAGACCGCTGGCGGAGTTGAGCTCGATGAGCCCGAAATCGGCGGCGGCGGAGAGCGAGAGTGCGTGAGGAGAGACGGAACCCATGACGGGTGACGGATTGCGAGCGCGTTGGCGCGACATTGACGAGACAGAATTCCGGGGGTCGCCCCGCGATGAGTCGGGGCGACCGAACGGAAACCGGAGGCGCCAGCAGGAGCCGCGCCTCCGGGGACAACTTACGACTTAGAACTCGAAGCGCGCGGCGAGGCGGAAGGTGCGCGGCGCCCGGAGGACGTAGCCGTCCTTGATGTGGCGGCCGGAGGAGTCGGTGTAGCCCCAGTGGTAGCTGGTGACCCACGGATCCTGATCGTCGAGGACGTTGTCAATGTAGAGCGCGAGGTGCAGCGGCACCGAGGCGATCTTGGTGTGATACTGCAGCGTCATCGTCGTCGAGAGACGGGAGTCGCCGTAGTATTCGATGCCGTCGAAGACGCCGGCGTAGGGCTTGGCGGCATAGCTGGCGCCGCCGCCGAGCTCGAAGCCCTTCAGCATCTCGTCGGTGAACGTGTAGTTCGCGAAGAACGCGACGGTATACTTCAGCTGGCCGTCCTGCTTGGCGCCGGGCTTGGCCTGATCGAGGGCGTTCTGCACGCTGGCGATCTCGGAGCGCAGGTTGTTGCGCGCCGTGGCGTCGAGCGCGGCGTTGTTCACGACCGCGTTCCAAGCCGCCGAGTTGGAGGAGAAGTAGGCGCGGCTGTCCGGGTAATAATCAACCTTGGACGTGTCCTGCGTGCCCCAGCTCGCGACGAGGCGGAGGTTCTTGGTCGGGTTGGCCGTGATTTCGAACTCGTAGCCCTGCACATCGAGCGACGTGGTGTCGGAGAAGGCGAGACCGCCCTTGCCCGACTCGGAGGGGAGACCCTGCGCGATGTTGTATTTCTGCCAGACGCCGCGGAAGCCGATCGGGTTCTCGACCAGATGGCCCTTGGACTGGGTGTCGTAGCGGATGAGGGTCGCGTAGTATTTGTTGTCGCTGGTCGACCAACGCAGACCGTATTCGAGGCCTTTGCCTTCTTCGGGCTTCGGGCGGGAACCGCTGAGGAGCGGCTGCGAACCGGCGTGCGGCGGCTGGATGTTCTTGGACCAGTTGGCGACGAGACCGAAGCCGCTCTTCAGGAAGTAAACGGCGCCGGCGGAGTAGGTGTTGCCGCTCTGGGATTCGCTGACGAGGTTGTCGGTCAGGTTCGGGCCGCGGCGAAGTTCGCGGAGATTCTCGTCGTAGGAATCGCGGCGGGCACCGAGGGTGACAGTGAGCGCGTCGTCCAGGAGACGGGTCTGCGACATGACGGCGACATCGGTGAGCTTGAACGTATCGTCGAAGTCGAACCAGTAACCGTCGGCCTTGGGCATGTAGGCGACCGCGCGGCCGTTGACGACTTCCGGAATGGCCATGACTTGGTTCGGCGTATCGAGGTAGATGCGGCCCCAGATCATGTTCTGCACCCAGTCAGCCGGGTTGGTGATGGAGGTGCCGTTGCCGACCTGGCCGAGATATTGGCGGGCGGATTGCTTGAGGTCCTTCTTCGAAGCGGCGACAGAGAACAGCTGCTTCCACGACTGACCGAAGAGCGACGAGTCGAAGTGGTAGTTCAACTGCGCGCGGCCTTCCGTGACGTTGCGGGTCTGCGTCTGCTTGCTGAGGAAGAAATCGGCGAACGCCTTGCCGTAGTTCGGATTCGCGGTGCCATCGGGGAGCTGCTTGTTGATGTCGATCGCGGCGCCGCCCGTGCCTTCATAATCCTTCGCGGTCTGCGTGTCGTAGTAGCGATAGAAGGCCGCGGTGAAGTCGAAGTTCTGGTTGATCTTCTGGTCGTAGGTGACGGTGATGTCGCGATACTTGATGTCGCTCACGCCGTTGCCGTAAGTCCACTCGTAGCTCGGGCGCAGCGGAATCTTGGCGGTGCTGGAATAGGTGGCTTCCCACGGGAGCTTGATCTGCGCGGGATACCAGCCGGCTTTGGGCTGATAGTTGAGCGCCTGACCGACGTCGGCGAGGCTGCCAGAGGAGGCGTAGCCGCCGGCCCAGCCCATGAGCTGCTTGCCGACCGGCAGATTCGGGATGTAAACCCAGAACGGATTCAGCCAATCGCCCCACGCGCCGGCGTTCTGCATCGGGATGGTGCGAGCGGAGCCAACCGGAGCGGCTTTCCACGTGTTGGACGCGGTGGTGCCATCCCAACCGGAGATCTTGTCGCCGATGCCGGAGGAGATGAGCGAGCGACGGACGTTGGCGTATTCGCCTTCGACGCGGATTTGGGCGTCGTCGGTGATCTTCCAGAGGGCCGCGAGGTCGACCGCCTTGGTGCGGTTGACGTCGGCTTCGCGCCAGCCCTGATTGTTGTCCTTAACAGCGTTCAAGCGCACCGCGACGGTGTCGCTCACCTTGCGGTTGATATCGACCTCGTAGCGATTCGAGCCGTTGTTGTCGACGGTGACGGTCGCCTTGGAGAGGTTCTTGTCGAGACGCGGAACCTTCGTGTAGGTGCTCAGCTGGCCACCGACGGTGCCGAGGCCGAAGATGATCGAGTTCGGGCCGCGGAGGAATTCGATGCGCTCGACGTTGTAGGCGTCCTGGTTCTGGTAGAACGAGAAGTAGTTCCTCGTCGGTCCGGGGCCACCTTGCTCGCCGGCGCCGGCGCCACGGTAATTGAACGCCCAGTCATGGAACGCGGAACCGCCGAAGCCTTTGCCGGCGTTGATGTCTTCCGGCACGACGTTCGGCGTCCACTTGAGCGCCTCACGGATGTTCTGGATGCCGATATCGTCGATGGCCGTCCGGGTGAGGGACGACATCGAGGACGGGGTGAACTTGATCGGCGTGTTGGTGCGGCCACCGGCCAACGAATCGACGGCCACATAGCCGACGTCCTTGTCGGTGTTCACGACGAACGGCGTCAAGGTATAGACGTCATCTTTCGCCGGCGGGGTGTTCTCAGGCGCAGCAGTCTGCGCCTGGAGGGCGGGCTGGGCGCCCAACGTCAGCGCGACGGCCAACGGGATCAGGCGGGGGATCGGGGTTTTCATTTCGGGTGTGGTTGCACGGGTTGGGATTTTGATCTGAGGTTCAGAACAAAAATTACTGGAGGGTCAGAATGCCGAGACGCACATGGCTCTCATCCTCGCGCACGTAGGACCAGATGAGCTTGAGGGTGGCCTCCCACTCTTTGGTGCCTTCGGCGACGACGGCGGGCGACACGCCCATCTGCAGGCCGGGCTTCGGCGTCACGCCGAGCGCGCTCCACGGAATCGAGCCGTCGACGGTGTAGCCGTCGGCCGTCGGCGTGATTTTGCCGCGGCTCGCCGCATGGTGGAAGAACTCGACCGCGTCAGAGGTGTTTTTCAGCTCCCAATGGTGGGCGCGAATGAAGCCGAATTGGTAATCGCCCGCGCCCAGCCAAAGCAGGCCATCGCGGGCGGGATCGACGAAGAGTTCGACGAGGCGGTTGCGCTCGACGGGCAACTTGTAGCCGGCCGGCGAGTCGACGACCACCGCATGGAAATGCAGCGCCTCGGCATCCCACGTGAAGGCGAACTTGAGCGAAAGCGGCGGATCACCGGCGCGCACGTCGGCGAGCGAGTCTTTGTATTCCATGCCCGCGACCGTGTGCCACTGCCACTGCTCGCGCGGAGCATCGGCGGGAACGGCGATCGCGCGGCGCGGCTCCGGCAACACGCGCGGACCGAGCAACTCGCGCTGGGCGACGACGGAGGTCTTCGCGCCAAACGCGCCATCGACGAACTCCGGGATTCCCGCCCGCGCCTTTTGCACGACCTCGTCACGAGCGAACCACGTGCGCACGCAGTCGTTGGAAAGCAGATTGGCCGCCGCGATCACGATGGCAGCCTGCGCATTCGCCGGGTCGTCCGAAGCGCGGCCGAGCGCACCGGAGAACCGGTGCAGAACCTCGCCGGGAAACTGATCGATCAACAACGCGAGCGTCATCGCATCCGGCACCTGCTTGGGATGCGCATCAAGCGTCGCGTAGGCCAGCTGCGAGGCCGATGCGCCGCTGAGCACCGCGCGTTCGTCAAGCCACAGGCCCGGCAACACGGCTCCGGTGACATCGGCCGGCGCGAGCACGTGCACGGCACCGAGAGGTTGCGTCGTGCGATCGAGTCCGCTCCAGCTGGCGCCGCTCTCGCGCCCCTGCCCCACGCCGATGAACGTGCCGAGGCGTGACACCGCAGCGAGTTTCTCTCCCGCTGTTTTCGCCGGCCAGGACAACGCGATAAGTTTCTGCGTCGCTTCGGCCGCGACGACGGGAAGCGCTTGCCGGGCCGTGATCAATGCGGCCGCGAGCAGGCTGGTCCCGGCGTAATCGGCCGATGCCGTGCTGGCGGCAACCAGCCGGCGCACGCGTTCGACCGCTTCAGCTCCATCGAGCAGTCCCAGACGGTGGGCCGCCAGCGTGGCGGTCAGCTGCAAGCCGGCGTCCGCCCCGCCCGCTTGGATTTTCTGCCAGGCGGCCAAGGCATGCGTCCGAACAAGGTGCTGTTCGCCCTGAGTGAGTTCGCGACGGGTCGAATAGAGTCCCGCTTTCGCGATGCCCAGCTGCACCTCGGGTGCGCGCATGAAAAGGCGATGGATGAGCCCGGTGCGAAGGTTCTCCGCCTGGATCATCGAAATGCCCTGATCGATGCCGATGACGTCCGGGTTGACCCAACCGGTCTCGGGATTGAAGGCGTCGACGAACCCGTAGCGCTTCCAGATGCGGTCGCCATAGGCGAGACGGAGGTGGCGAAGCACCGCGAGCGTCTCACGCGGCGCGAAAATCAGGGAGCCCGCCGCGGCGCAAGGCACGATCGTGCCGTCGAGCGAATTGAACCGCAACGTCCGCGGCGGACCACCCCAAGCCTTGTAGCCGGTGGCCGAATCCGAGGCGGTCAAGCCCCAGAGATTCGCGCCCCAGCTCGGAAATTCCTGCTTCAAGTCGATGCTGAACTGCCGCTGCGCCAGCGTGGCGAGCTGGGAGTTCTTGAAATAATCCATCGCCGCGTCGCGCCGCTCGCGCAGGTCGAGATACCCCTGCGGGAACTGGTGCACGAACAACGGCGGCTCCTGCACGTAGACGAAATCACCGTAGCGCCCGAGCGGCTTGCGCTCCCACGCGCGCCAATAGGCGGCCGGCAGCGGCTTGGGCGAGACACCCAGCGCGAGAAAACTCATCAACACGTGCTCCGAGTAGCGATCCCAGCGGTAGCGCGAGAAACCGGTTTCGTCGTGCCAGCTGAGCGCGACCTGGCTGCCCTCGTTCAGGAACCAATTCCAGTCGACGTCGCCCAGCAGGCGGTTGACGAGCGCCGTGATCTCCGGGTCGGCGAAATACTCCCGCGCAACGATCGCGCCCGCATAAATCAGCGCGGAATCGATGGACGACAGCTCGCACTTCCACGCGCGTTCGCCGGTGTCCATCTCCATGAAATGATAGAAGAACCCTTTTTGCCGCGGCGCCTCATTGGCGAGGAAGCGCAGCTTGGCGCGGACTCGCTCGGCGGCGGCCGTGCGCTGAACCCACCCGCGCTCCGTGGCGATCACCCAAGCGGTGAAGGAGAATCCCGAGGAGGCGATGCTCGCCTTGCCGATACTCTCCGAACCATCCGCCCGTGCGCGATCGCGCACGAGACCGGTGCGCGGATGCGCCTGCTCCTGGAAAAAACGAAACGCCGTGCGCTCGATGTCGTCGAGCAACGCGTCGTCCTCCAACGAGAGATTCGCCGCCCGAACGGGTGCGATGAAGAGCGACAACGCAGGCAGCACGAAGCAGAGCGCGATGCGCAGCGCCGGCCAAACGGCGAAACGAGGACGGAACAGCATGGTGTGGGTGCGATAACAGGGCGCCACAAGCGCGCCGGGGATTCCGCACGATTAAATGACAACGTTTGCAGTGCAAGGCCAAAAGCGCCGCAATTCTTGTCATTCCTCCTGGCGAGCCGCGAACGAAGGCCCGCTCGCCTGCTCCTTCCGTTCTATTTCCGCTCCGTCCGCAGCGGCCGCGTCGACTCGCGGATCATCATCGGCGCCGGCATCTCATCGAGGACGACGCGTGTGCTGTGACCCGGTGCGTTCGCAGCTTCCACAATCAATCCCACGGCTCGCTCCGCCATGTCGGCCAGCGGCTGGCGCACGGTGGTGAGCGCCGGCTGGCAGGCGGTCGCCCAGATGCCGTCGTCGAATCCGACCACGGAGAGATCGTCCGGGCACTTCAGTCCCGCGACATGCGCAGCGTTGATCGCGCCGAACGCGATCTCGTCGTTGGCGCAGCACACGGCGGTCGGGCGCTCGGCGCATTGCAGGAATTTCGCCACGCCAGCGCGACCGGTTTCGGCGCTGAAATTGCCCTCGAAAAGCCACTCGGCGCGCGGCTTCGCGCCGGCCTTCTCGAGCATCTCCATGTAGCCCCGGCGACGCTCGTCGGCGTCGCGGGACCCCGGGGGCCCCAGCAGCAAGCCGATCTTCCGGTGTCCCAGCTGCAACAGGAGACTCGCGACCGAGCGAGCCCCGGCGAGATTGTCCACGCCAACCACCGGCACGCCCAAGTCGGCGGCGCGCACTCCCGGAGGCAGGGCGGATTTCGTCAACACGAACGGTCGCCGATAGCCCTTCAGCTCCTGCACGTCACCCTGCGAAAGCGGCTCGGCCAGGTAAATGAGGCCGGAGGAATTCAGCGCGACGTGCTGCATCGCCTCGCGGAAGCTGCCGCCTTCCTTCCGCCGCAGCGTGCAGATGTGCACGCCCCAGCCGCGCGCCGCCGCCGCGTGCAGCGTTCCCGCGAGGAAGCGGCCGTAATATTCCGAGAAGAAAATGTTTTCATCGAGCGGCACGACGACCGTCAGCGTCATGTTCACGCCCTTGCGGAGCATGCGCGCGCCGAGGTTCGGCAGGAAATGCTGCTTCTCCGCGAGATCGAGGATCTCTTTGCGCCGGTCCTCGCGCACGAGGTGCGCCGTCTCAGGGCGAAGGGCGCGGGAGACCGTGGAAGGCGAGACGCCGAGCTTGGCGGCGATCTGGACGATACCGGTCTTG
Source organism: Opitutia bacterium (assembly GCA_016217545.1). Lineage (NCBI taxonomy): Bacteria > Pseudomonadati > Verrucomicrobiota > Opitutia > Opitutia bacterium. Next base: position 678,656 of record JACRHT010000016.1, read on the forward strand.
TCGAGCCGTTGGGAACGCCGGGCGGGCATGCGTGAGCTTCTTGCAGGTCGCCCGGCGGGCGGCAAGCAAACGTGTGCAAAGAGATTGCGCGCGGCTTCGCGACGGACCTAGCGTGCCACCATGATCGCTGCCGTTGCCCGTTTCGCCCGCGCCGCGCTGCTGCCGGGCCTGCTCGGCGTCGCCGCGTCCGCGGCCGAGCTCCGTCCCCCACCCGCTTGGCTCGAACAAGCGGTGTTCTACCAGATCTACCCGCAGACCTACGCCGATTCCGACGGCGACGGCATCGGCGACCTGCGCGGCATCATCCACAAGCTCCCCTATCTCCACGAGCTCGGCGTCACGGGCATCTGGATGAATCCGTGTTTCGTTTCGCCGTTCCGCGACGCCGGCTACGACGTGGCGGACTTCTACCGCGTCGCCCCGCGCTACGGCACGAATGACGATTTGCGCGCGCTCTTCGCCGAGGCAAAGCGTCTCGGCATCCATGTGATGCTCGACCTCGTCGCGGCGCACACCTCGGACCAGCACCCGTGGTTTCGCGAGTCGCAACGCGCGGAGAAAAACAAATACACCGACTGGTATATCTGGACCGCCGGCGTCGGCCAGCTCTTCGCCCCGAATCAACAGGTCGTCGTCGGCACCGCCGAACGCAGCGCCAACTACATCGCGAGTTTCTATTCCTGCCAGCCCGCGCTGAACTACGGCTACGCAAAGCCCGACCCGACGCAGCCGTGGCAACAGCGCATCGACGCGCCCGGCCCGCTGGCGGTGCGGGCCGAGTTGAAGAACATCATGCGCTTCTGGTTCGAGATGGGCGCGAGCGGCTTTCGCGTCGATATGGCCGGCTCGCTCGTGAAGAACGATCCGGACGGCTCCGCCACCGCGGCGCTCTGGCGGGAATTCCGCGAATGGATGGATCGGGAGTATCCCGACAAGGCGATGGTCTCCGAATGGTCCGAGCCGCACGTCGCGATCCCGCAGGGCTTCCACATGGATTTCCTCCTGCAGTGGACTAAGCCTGGCTACGCGTCGGTGTTCCGCGAAAACGGCGGACAACCCGCCATCTTCGATCGCCGCGGCACGACGCCTTTCCGGAAATTCCTCACGGAATTCGAGCCGCTCCTCGCCGCCACGCGCGGCAAGGGCTACATGGCGCTGCACACCGGCAATCACGACACCACTCCGCGCTTCGGTAACGGCCGCGAGGCGCGCGACCTCGTCGTCGCCCACGCGTTCCTGCTCACGATGCCGGGTGTGCCGTTCATCTACTATGGCGACGAGATCGGCATGCGCTCCCCACCGTTCACGGTGAACAAGGAGGGCGGCTACGAGCGCACCCCGGCGCGCATGCCGATGCACTGGGACGCCTCGCCGGGCGCGGGCTTTTCGACGGCGCCCCTTGAAAAATTCTACCTCGCCGTCGATCCGGCGCGCGAGCGACCCAACGTCGCCGCGCAACTCGCCGACACGACCTCGCCACTGCGGGCCGTGCAGCGTTTCATCGCGCTGCGCCGCGCCCACCCGGCGCTGGCCGCGAGCGGCGATTTCCGCGCGCTGCTCGCAGACGCCGGACAACCGATCGTCTACCTCCGCGCCAACGCGAGCGAGCGCGTGCTCGTCGCGCTGAATCCCACGGCGCAGGCCGTGACCGGCGAACTTCCGCCCGAGATCGACGGCCGCAGCGCGACCGTGCTCGATGGCGAAACGCACGCCCTCGCCCCAACGGGCCCGCGCTGGCGCGTCGAGCTGCCGCCGGTGAGCTACGCGATCATCCGCCTCGCCCCGTAGGCATCCGCGGGACTTGTCACCCAACAGGTGACAAGTCCCCACTCCGCGCGTCCGACGCGCCGCTCACTTCACCGGCTCGGGATCGGGCTTGAAACCGATTCGGTCGAGCGCGGGCGCGATCTCCGGGTTCGTCATGAATTTGTTCCAGATAAGGCCAGTGCGGTGGTTTTCGATCATTACCACGATCGGCGCTTGGTTCAGAGCCATGTAGTCCTCGTCGAACCAGTTCCAGGTTTCGTTGAAGCCGTCGTGGAAACCGAACGTGCCCCACACGCGGTCGCCCAGATCGCGATAGAAATGCTTCAGCGCGGCCATCGATTCCTCGGGCGTATAGGGCATCGACGAGAGCGATGCCATGACGTTGATGGTGCCGTTATCGTCGCGGGGCTCGGGACGCCCACCGCCGTTGTTCACGCCGGCGGAGCGACCCCAGCAATCGGGACCGTAGCCCGCGAAGCCGCGCGGATTCGCCATGCAGTAGGCGCGCGCGATGAGTGAGATGGCGCGGTTGTTCTTGAAGTAGTTCGTGTAGGCGTCGCGTTTGCCCCTCGGGTCAAACGCCATGTAGGAGAAATGCGTGAAGAACAATTCGGCCCCCGGTCCTTCGCCCACCTCGAGCTTGATGCCGTAGTAGGAGTTGCCGTTCACGAAATGATCACCCTGCGTCGTGCGGCTCCAACCGCGACGGTAGCGCACCGCGAGGTCGGATTGGCCGGCCCACCCGGTATGATACAAACTCGCCGGCACGGCGTGCGTCGGCGATGCGATCGCGAGCAGGTAGATGATCATCGACTCGTTCCAGCCGATGAGCGGGTGGTTGATGTGGAAGCCGTGGTCCGGCGACCAGTGCCACCAGAGGAAATCGCTGTTCGGTTCTTTGCGGAACCAAGTCCACTCCACCTCGCGCCAGAAGCGAGTCACGGTCTCGCGGATCTCTCGCTCCGCCGGTGTATCGCGATCGAAATACTGCCGCGCGGTGAGCAAACCTTGGATCATGAACGCCGTCTCGACGAGATCCGCGCCGTTGTCGTAAACGCCGAAATACGGGATCACCTTGCCGTCGCGCGCATCGAGGAAATGCGCCCACGCGCCGTGAAAACGCGGCGAGCGGTCGAGAAAACGCAGGATCTTCTGCAGGCGCTCCGTCGCTTGGTCGCGAGTGATCCATTGGCGTTCGGTCGCGACGACCAGCGCCATCACGCCGAAGCCGTTTCCGCCCAGCGCCATCAGCTCGGGGTTTCCGGGAAGGATCTCGGCCGCGAGCCCGGAATTGGCGTGTCCGCCTTCCCAGTAATAGCGGAAGCACGCGAGCTGCACCATCTCCAGCAACTCGTCGTCGGTCATCGGTCGCGTGGCCGCGACCGCCGAAGCCTCGCTCAACGGCGACTCGCGTCCCTCGAGGTCGAGCGCCGTGACCTTGTAGCACGCCTGTTTGCCGGGCGCGCCAACCCAGTCCATGAAACGCGTCCATGCGTTCCGCTGCGTGCCGACCGCGGTGAACGTCTTGCCGCCGTCCTCCGAGCGGTGGATGCGATACGCGATGACGTTCTCCGCGCGGCTCGGCTGCCACGTGACGTCGAAATGCCGCTCGTAGCCCGTGACCTGCACCGCGCGCGGAGCATCGGGTGCGGGTGCGGCGGCGACCTTGCTGTCCATGATCACTAAATCGTCAAGGTAGAGCGTGTGCTCGGCGCCGTCGTCGAGACCCTGCGTGAAGATCACCGCAACCGCGTCCTCCATCTTGAACCCGCGATCCGAAGTATCGCGGAAAATCGCCTGGCTGCCGTTCAACTTCATCCGCACCCGCACCCACTGTTTCGCGGGCAGTCGCTCACCGCCGGCCACCAGCGTCTCCGGCGACGCGCCGTAGTTGTTCGCGTCCTGCATCGTGACCCGCGGCGAGTTTTCCGCCGTGAGCTCCGTGTCCGACCAACACCAGAACGCCAGCGTGTCGCCCTGCATCTTCAGCTTCCGCCAATCGCGACCCGGGTCCTTGATCACCGCGTGCCAGGAACCGCCGCTCGCGGATTTCCAGTGCAGCTTCAACGCGTTGGGCGGGCTCACGAACCGCTCCGTCGTCGTCGGCAAGCGCTCGCCGACGCGCTCGATGAAACTCGGCGCCACGACGCCCGCCTCGGAATTGTAGTAGCCGCCGCTCGCGGGGCTGTTGTCATAGATCACATGGAGGTCGTAGTCCGGCAGCGCCGCCGCCACGTTCCCGACCGCTCCGCACACCGCCAGCCACCCTGCGAACATCGCTCTCTGCAAACGTTGGCATTTCATGGCGCGAACAAAGCACCGCGAGCCGCGAGCGCGAGCCTGAATCCGTTTCCGCTCCGAAATTCCCGCGCGAAACTCAGAGCGCCGCGCGAACGGCCGACGCCACTCGCGCCACATCCGCGAGCGACAGGCCCGGGTGCAACGGCAGCGAGAGCACCTCGGTGCATGCGCGCTCCGTTTCCGGCCGGGAAACATCCTGCGCGTAACCGGGCTGCCGGTGGATCGGCACCGGATAAAGCACGCCACAGAAAATCCCCCGCGCCTCGAGCGCACCGCGCAGCGCGTCGCGCAGCGGCGTGCGCACGACGAATTGATGCCACACGTGCTCCCGCCCCGGCGCGACGAACGGCAACCTAACCGCGGCGCCTGCGAGCGAATCGACGTAAGCCGCCGCCAGCTGCGCGCGCTGGGCATTTTCCGCCGCGAGACGCGGCAGTCGCGCCCGCAGGATCGCCGCCTGCAACTCGTCGAGCCGGCTGTTCCGTCCGTGCTCGTCGCTCACGTAGCGCGTGCGCCAGCCGTATTGGCGGAGCAGACGCACGCGTTCGAGCGCGGCGGCGTCGCCGCCGACCACCGCGCCGCCATCGCCGAGCGCGCCGAGGTTTTTGGTCGGATAAAAACTGAACGCCGCGAGATCGCCCCACGTGCCCGCGTGGCGTCCGCCGACCACGGCACCGTGCGCCTGCGCGCAATCCTCCACGACCTTCGCGCCGTGCTCCCGCGCCAGCGCCAGAATCGCCGGCATGTCGCACGCCTGACCGTAGAGATGGACCGGCACGACCGCCTTGATGGCGCGCGCCGTGTCCGCGCGCAGCGTCGCCGCGAGCGCCGCCGCGTCCATCAGCATCGTGTCCGCCGCGATTTCGACGAAGACCGGTTCGGCGCCGGTGGCGACGATCGCGGCGGCGGTCGCAGTGACGGTATTGGCCACCGTGGCAACGCGGTCGCCCGGACCGACGCCGAGGGCCCGCAGGGCGAGTTCGATGGCGTCGGTGCCATTCGCCACGCCCGCGCAACCACTCGCGCCGAGCCACGCGGCGAATTCCGTCTCGAACGCCGCAAGTTCGCGCCCGTGGATGTAAGTGCCGCTGTCGAACACGCGCGCGACGGCAGCGTCAATTTCAACCTTGGCGGTGAGATAGCCGGCTTTCGGATCGGCGGAATAGAGGCGGCGCAGCGCGTCGGACATGGTTGGGCTCAAAGCTGAATTTCCCGCAGCCAACCCGCCTGTTCGCGGTGCCACGCCACGGTGCGACGGAAACCCTCCTCGACCGAAACCTGCGGCTTCCAGCCGAAAAGGCGGTCCGCCTTCGCGATGTCCGCCCAAGTCTCCTTCATGTCGGCGGCATGCGGCGGCTTGCCGGCGAGGGTCGCTTTCCGCCCGAGTGCAGACTCGATGAACCCGATGATCGTGTGCAGATTCACGGGATTGTTGCCGCCGCCGAGGTTGACGATCTCGTAGCCGACCGGCCGCGCCGCGAGGATGGTGCCGCGCGCGATATCGTCGACGAACGTGAAATCGCGCGCCTGCGTGCCATCGCCGAAAAGCTCGATCGGCTGGCCGCGCGCGATCCATTCGATGAACCGGAACGGCGCCATGTCCGGCCGGCCCGCGGGCCCGAACACCGTGAAGTAACGCACCACCGTCGTATCGATCCCGTAGAGCTTGTGATATGTGTAGGCCATCACCTCCGCCGCCTTCTTGGTCGCCGCGTAAGGCGAGAGCGGCGTGTTGACCGGCTGGTCCTCGGTGAACGGCATCGGACACCCCGCGTAGAGCGACGAGGTCGAGGCGAGCACCTGCTTTTTCACCCCGTGCCGCCGCATCGCCTCCATGACATTCAGCGTGCCGTGCGCGTTGGTGGAGAGATAGACGTGCGGGTTCTCGAGGCTGTAACGCACACCGGCGCGCGCCGCCAAATTGAAGACCGCATCGAACTTGAACTCGGCAAACAACGCCTTGAGCGCGGGCATGTCCTCAAGATCGAGCGCGCGAAATACAAAACGCCCCTTCTGCACCGCGCGCCCCGCGTAGCGCGACTGGCGCGCCGCGCCCGGCGCGAATCCCTCCGCTTCGCCGAGGAGCCGCGCGAGCCGGTAATCCTTGAGGCGTGGGTCGTAGTAGTCGTTCAGGTTGTCCACTCCGACGACGGTGTGCCCCGCCGCGAGAAGCTGCTCGCAGACATGGGAGGCAATGAAACCCGCCGCACCGGTGACCAAGTGGATCATCGCGCGCAGCTTGGTCATCGCCGCAATCAACTACAAGCCCGCGTGAGCCGCTGCCCTTCCGTGGACTCGCCGCGACTGCGCAACGCAGCCGGCCGGCACGCAAGACAGCGCAACCGCAGAGATCTCGTGCCGAAGCCCTACCGGCGCCGCGCCACCAGATACGCCTGCACTTCCGCCAGCGAACGCGTGTTGATCACCTGCTCGCGTATCAGCCAGCCCTTCCGCGCGGCGGCGACGCCGGCCTTGAACCACTGCAACTGGTCGGTCGAGTGCGCGTCGGGATTGATGCTCGTCAGCAAACCGCGCGCCGCGGCGCGCCGCCACAGCCGCCAATCCATGTCGAGGCGCCACGGACTCGCGTTGAGTTCGATGATGACGCCGTTCGCGATCGCCGCGTCGATGACCTTCTCGGCGTCGACGTCGTAGCCCGGCCGCTCCAGCAGAATGCGGCCCGTGAGGTGGCCGAGCATCGTCACGTGCGGATTCTCAATCGCACGGATGATGCGCGCCGTCATTTCCTCGCGGCCCTGCTTGAACGACGAGTGCACCGACACGACCACGTAATCCAGCGTCGCGAGCACCTCGTTCGGAAAGTCGAGCCGCCCGTCCGGCAGGATGTCGACCTCGCTGCCCGCGAAGACGTGCGTCGTGAATTTCTTCGCCGTGTTCAGTTTACGGATCGCCGCGACCTGCGCCGCGAGCCGCGCCTCGTCGAGGCCGCGCGCCTGGAAACTGGCCTTCGAGTGATCCGCGATGCCGAGATAATCCCAACCGAGCTCCTGCGCCGCACGGACCATTTCCTCGAGCGTGTTGTGCCCGTCCGATTCGGTGGTGTGGTTGTGAAACACGCCGCGCAAGTCGCCCTCCTCGAGCAACCGCGGCAGCGGCCCCGCTTCGGCGGCTTCGATCTCGCCGAGACCTTCGCGCAGCTCCGGCGAAATGAAATTCAATCCCAGCGCGCGGAACAGCTGCTCCTCCGTCTTGATCTCGGTCTTCCGCCCGCGCTCCTCCGCCTTCTGCTTCGCGGTCCCCTCGCCTTCCGCCGGCACGAGCCCCCACTCGCTCATGCTCAGCCCGCGCTGCAACGCGCGACCGCGCATCTGGACATTGTGGTCCTTCGAGCCGGTGAAATGGTGCAGCGCAAACACGAACTGCTCCGGCGGCACGAGCCGCAAATCCGCCTGGATGCCCGAGTGCAGCCGCACGCTGGCCTTCGTCTCGCCGTGCGCCGTGACCTCCTTCACCACGGGCAACTTCACGAACCAATCCACCACCGGCTGCGGCTCCCGCGTCGCGACCAGAAAATCCAGATCGCCCACCGTCTCGAGCCGGCGCCGCAAGCTCCCCGCATGCTCCGCCTGCTCCACCTGCGGCAGTGCGCGCAGGCCGGCCAGAATCGGCTCCGCGACCTCCCAGGCCTCCAGCCAGACATGTCGCTTTCCATAGGCGGCGCGGTTGGCGATGCCCTCGAGAATCTTCGCCTGGGTCTTATCGCCGAAACCCGCCAGCGCCGCGACCTTGCCGGCCTTGCAGCCTTCCTCGAGCTTCGCGATCGAGTCGATGCCGAGCTGCTCGTGCAGCGCCTTGATCTTCTTCGGCCCGACGCCGGGAATTTCCAACAGCTCCACCAAACCGGGCGGCAACGACGCCTTCAGTTTCTCGTGGAACTCCAACTTTCCCGTTGCGTGCAGCTCGCCGACTTTTTGCGCGAGCGCCTCGCCGATGCCTTTGACTTCATCGAGCGTCCCGGCCGCGACGCGCGCGGCGATTTCCTCCTCGCTCATCGACTCGATCAGACGCGCGCCGCTCGCATACGCGCGAATCTTGAACGGATTCTCGCCCTTCAACTCGAGCAGCGTGGCGATGTCAGTGAGGACGGCGGCGATCTCGGCTTTCTTCATCGTGGAAATTCGGAGCCGAAAACCTACGCAGACGACCGACCCGCGCCAGCGAGAAGCGATGTCTCGGCCAAAGCGCGAAGCTCCACGCGGTTCAGCTTCCCCGCTTCGCTCTGCGGCCAGCGCGACAGAGCGACGTAGTCCTTGGGACGCTGCGCGGGCGACAACTCCCGCAGCGCCGCCGCTCGCGCCCGCTCGAGATCGAACTCCGCGTGCGCCGCGTAAACGGCCACCACGCGCTCGCCCCACTCGCGATCCGGCACGCCGACGACGGCGAGTTGCGCGGTCCCGGTCGCGGATTTCAGCACCGCCTCCACCGCGAGCGGCTGCACTTTCTCTCCACCGGAAATGATGACCGCATCCCTCCGCCCGAGCACGTGGAGGCGACGCGCGCCGTCGAAGCGCCCGACATCCGCCGTCTCGAACATCTTCCGCTCGTGCCGCCAGTCGGGGTAGTAGCCGCGAAAAAGCGAACGCCCGCTCACGCAGATCGCGCCATCCTCACCGAGCACGACGCGCGCATGCGGCAGCACCGTTCCCGAGCTGCGCTCGCCGCGCGCGAATTCCTCCGGCCGCAGCGCCGCGACCATCGCCGCCGTCTCGGTCATGCCGTAGCTGAGCGACAGCGCCACGCGAGCCTCGGCCGCGCGCTCGAGCAACTCCGGCCACGCCGGCGCGCCGCCGAGGAACACGATGCGGAAACTGCGCAGCCATTCCGCCGCCGCGGGATCGCGCAACAGCCGCTCGAGCTGCGTCGGCACGAGCGACAGCACCCAACCGTCTGCGCGCGCCGGCAAATCCGGCCGCAGACCCGCTTCGATTTCCTTCCAGCTGCCCGGGACGAATTCGCCCCCGGTCGTCGCACAGCGCATCCACGCCATGAAGCCGCTGACGTGGTAAAGCGGCAGCAGCCCCAGCGCATTCACGCGCGCGAGACCGAAGTGTTGCGTGAAGCCCTTCACCGCCGCGGCGATGGTGTAGCTGTCGTGCCGCGCGAACTTCAACCGTCCCGATGAGCCGCCCGTCGGAATCATGAGCCAGCCGAGCCCGAGTTGCGCCTTCGTGTTTTCTCTCGACGCAAGCGGCAACTGCTCGAACGCCGCGCGTTGCGCGGCGCTCCACGCCGGGTTGCCCAGGAAAACTTCGCCCTCGCCGGCCGCCGCGCGCGCGAATTCCGCCCGAAACGCCGCGGCGTCCGGCGCCGCGATGAGCACCCGTTCCCCTGCCGAAGGCGACTCCGCGCCGAGCAGACGCGCTAGCTCGCGGCGTTCCATAGTGACTCCGGATTCACGTGCGCGCCCCACGACGCGTCGAGCAGCGGCCCCACCGCCGGGCCGTCCCACAGCGGATCGCCGAAAATCTCACCGACGCCGAAGCCCAGCGGGCGCACCGTCAGCTTCTGGGCAAACGCCGCGCGGAGGATTTGCGCGCGCGCCAGCGCCGACTCGATCGCGCTCGAAAGCACGAGATCGGGTTTCGTCTCGTGCGCCCACACCACGAGTTCGTCGAGCGGCCCGGCGAGCGCCGGTTTGATCACGAACACCCCCGGCCAGCCGCGCGCCTGCCACTCGCGCGCGGCGGAGAGGCCCGTGACGGACTCGTCGAGCGCGAGCTTCACTGGATAATCCGTCGCGAGCCCGAGCAGCGTATCGGCGTTCATCACCGGTTGCTCGACGAATTCGATCGGGCGCTCCGCGCAAAACTCCAACCAGCGCGTCGCATCGCGGTTCGACCAGCCGCCGTTGGCGTCGAGCCGGAGCTTCGCGTAGCTCGGAAGTCGCGCGAGCAAATCGTCGAGCAGCGGCAGCTCCTCCTCCGGGCGCGCCACGCCGACCTTCCACTTGAAGGCGAGGAAACCCGCCTCGAGTTTCGCCTCGAGCGCCGCCAGCACCGCCTTGCCCGCCGGAAGCAGCGCCGCCACCGGCAACCGCTCGCCGTTTGGTTTTGCCGGCAACTCGTGCGCGAGCAGCGCGGCCAGCGCGAAACGCACGCACGTCATCCGCTCCGGCACGTCCGAGACCGCGCTCGCCGTCAGCGTGTCACCGAGACGCGCGCAAGCCTCCCGTGCTTCCGCCAGCGTCTCCGTGCCGAAATCCGGCAGCGGCGCCACCTCGCCGTAGTGCACGGCACCGTCCGCGCCCTCGGCCCGGAGCAGGATCCCCTCGCGCTCGCTCCACAGCCCGTGCGCCGTGCGCAGCGGAGTGCGCAAGGGGCGCCGATACACGCGATGATTGAACCGCAGGGACATCCCCGCCAAGGAAGACGGCGAAGACGCACTTGGCAAAGTTTCTCGTTGAGGTTCCGACAGGCCGGAGTATTTCGCTAACGGCAACACCATGACGAAGTCTGTTGCCGACGAATCCGATTTCTACCTGCCGGCCGAGCGATTTTTCGCCGCCCATGCTCCGAGTGCGCTGACCTACGACGACGTGTCGCTCGCCACGCTGTTCAGCGACATCCTGCCGAAGGACGCAGACACCTCGACCTCGCTCGCCGACGGCCTGCGCCTGCAGATCCCGATCATCTCGTCCGACATGGACACCGTCACCGAGTCTCGCATGGCGATCTCGATGGCGCTGAACGGCGGCATCGGCCTCATTCACTACAACCTCCCGGCCAAGGACCAGATCAAGGAAGTCGCGCGCGTGAAGCGCCACGTGCACGGTCTCATCCAGGATCCGATCACCGTCCAGCCCGACGCGACCATCGCGGACGTGCTCCAAATGATCGAGCAGCGTCGATTCGATTTCCGCACCTTCCCCGTCGTTGAAGAAAGCGGCAAACTCGCCGGCCTGCTCTCCGGCAACCTCGTCAAGGAGCGCTACAAGTCCAAGAAGGTCGCGGACGTGATGACGCCGCGCAAACAGCTAGTCACGGTGCAGGAAAAAGCGCTCGGCGCTGACCCGATCAAGGAAGCGGACAAGTTCTTCACCGAGCACGTCGGCATTCACAAAATTCTCGTTGTCGACACTCAGGACCGCCTCCGCGGCCTCGTCACCAGCTCCGACGTCGAACGCATCACTTCCGAAGCCAAGTCCCGCCGCAAGCCTGCGCGCGACTCGCAATTCCGCCTCGTCGTCGGCGCCGCCGTCTCTCCGATCCGCAAGCCCAACGGCGAGCTCGACCGCGACAAGGTCATCGCCCACGTCGGCGCGCTCGTCGAGGAGGCGGTCGACTGCGTCGCCGTTTCCACCGCGCACGGCCACACCGCCGGTGTGGGCGACGTCGTGCGCCTCATCCGCGGCGCGTTCCCCGCCCTGCCCATCATCGCCGGCAACGTCACGAGCGGCAGCGGCGTGGAGTTCCTCGCCGATTGCGGCGCGAACGCCATCAAGATTGGCCAGGGCCCCGGCTCGATTTGCACGACGCGTGTCGTCGCCGGCGTCGGCATCCCGCAACTCACCGCGCTCCACGTCGCCGGCCGCGGCGCCGCAAAGAAAGGCGTCAAACTCATCGCCGACGGCGGCATCACGAAGTCCGGCGATATCGTGAAGGCGCTCACGCTCGCCGACGCCGTCATCCTCGGCGGCTTGCTCGCCGGTTGCCGCGAGGCGCCCGGCGAAATCATGGAGATCTCCGGCAAGCTCTATAAGCAATACCGCGGCATGGGCAGCCACGCCGCGATGAAGGCCGGCTCCGCCGCGCGCTACGGCCACGACAAGAACGACACCGTGCGCAAGGTCGCCGCCGAAGGCATCGAGGCGCTCAAGGAAGTTTCCGGCTCCGTCGACGACGTGCTCAACACCCTCATCGGCGGCGTCCAATCCGGCATGGGCTATCTCGGCGCCAAGACACTCCCCGACCTCCGCGCCAAAGCGCGCTACGTCCGCGTAACGCCGGCCGGCCAAAAAGAAGCCGCCCCGCACGACGTGATCGAAGTCGCGACGCGCAAGGGCTGATCAACTCCGCGGCCGGCGCCCGCTCGCTCACACGCCGCAACGAAACGCGCTGCGCGCTCAACGTCTCGCGTGATCGCTCCCCGGGGAATTTCGCGTTGCGCCGCGCGGCGGCGGCGCGAGAGATTTCCCACGCGCAGTCCGGCGGGGCCAAGCAGGACGAAACGCGTCCTTCCATGAACACATTCCGGTGCCTGCGGGCGCTTTTTTCCTCGTGCATCTCAGCCGTTGTCGCCGTTGCCGGCGCGGCTGGACCGTCGTCCGCGAACGCCGATGACGCGGCGCAACTCGCGGCGCTGGCTCGTGCGGACGGGCGCACCCTCGACGCGAACGCCAACCTGATTCCGGCGCCGCTCGACCGCGCCATGACAACGCAGCGACTCGCGGACGGTCGCGAGATTGCGGTCCCCATCGGCATGAGACTTGTGCCCGCCGATGCGGCGACCGGCACCGCGTCCTTCTTCGCCGGCATCTACGAAGTCACGCAGGCCGAATACAGCGCGTTCCTCGTCGCGAACCCTGACGTCGCCACGCCGCGCGCGTGGGCCAGCCGCGAATGCCCGGCCGCCACCGCCAATTTCCCCGTGACCGGCATCTCGCACGCCGACGCCCTCGCCTATTGCGCGTGGATCGAGGCCGGCACCGGCCGCGCCGTGACGCTGCCGACGGCAGCGCAGTTTGCCGCACTTGCACGCGGGAGCCAACGCTCTCGGTCTGAGGACTTTTTGCCCCTTCATGCGGTCGGATCAGACCATCACGACATCAGCGCCCTCGGCTGCTACGACACCGCCGGCAACGCCGGGGAGTGGCTCCGCGATCAAAGCGGTAGCTCTGCCGACGACCGAATCGGTTATCGGCTGGTCGCGCGCGCGTATGAATCCGCGATTGAGCGAAAAACGGATGCGTCTCTGTTCGATGCCGTCGTGACGCAGGCGAACGCACCACAGAGCCCTCCACCTGTGCCGTGGATCTCGGAATGGATACGAATCACCCGTCAACCGATCAGCCGCGGCGTATCGCCCGGCACGTCGGTCGATTTGGAAATTGAAGCCGTCTATCATCAGGGCGCCGACGAAGGCCCGATCTCCAACCCATCCTGCCAATGGCTCAAAGACGGCGTGGTGATTCCGGGCGCGTCGAAGCTAAAACTCACGCTGCAGAATGTGCAGGAGAAGGATGTGGGCGTTTACCTATGCTTGATCTCCACGAGTGCCGGGACACTGACCCAAACTTCCGAGCCGGCCGTGATCGCGCTCGGCACCACCGGGACCGCCCCGCGCATCACGCGCTCGCAGCCGGAAGTCTTCGTTCCCAGCGGCGGCACGGCGCTGGTCTCGTTCGATTTCGCAGCGGCCTACCCCAACGCGGCGGTTTGGGAATACAGCTATGCCGTCGTTGGAGATCACCCACCAACGGCACCGGACATCCAAGTTTCCCAATCGGAGACGAGCGCCACCGCCACTTGGCGCAATGTGCCGCGAGACGGACAAACGACGTTGATCATTCGTATCTTCACCGCCTACGGCACGGCGGAAGCATCGACGAAGGTCACGGCGGTCAACGACGGCGCGGCGCCGTCGATCAGCCGTCAGCCCTCGGGCGCTACTGTTACGCGCGGCGGCAGCGCCACGCTCTCCGTGACCGCCAGCGGCACGCCTGCGCCCAGCTTCCAGTGGTCGCTCAACGGCAACGCGATCGCGGGGGCAACGTCAGCCTCGCTTTCACTCGCCAACATTCAGGACGCCAACACCGGAGCCTACAGCGTCACGGTGAGCAACGTCCTCGGCAGCGTGACCAGCACAACGGCGAACATCTCCATCGCTGCGCCGGCACCGACGCCGAGTGGAAGCGGTGGAGGTGGCGGCGGTGCGCCCGGCATCGGCTTCATCGCCGCAATGGCTGTCCTCACGCTGCTCCGCATCGTCGGCGATCGCCGCTCGCGACGCTGAAGTCGTTCAGTCCACCCGCCACTCGAGCCACCAGCGCGCGGTTGCGCCCGGCGCGAGCAGGCCGAACTGCTTCCAATCGTTCACCGCCTGCGCGAGCGAATCCGGCGCGCCATTCGTCGGCTCCAGCGCGACGTGGTGAATACCACCGTGTCCCCGGTTCAGCCACAGGCCGAGCATCGGCGCGGCCGCGACGTCCCAGCGCAGCTCGAGCCGCGCGCCGCTGCGCTCGTTGGCGATCGCCGCGCGGCCCTCACGCAACGGTCCCGCGAAGCCCTTGATGCACCCGCGCGGCATGCCCGGCGTCTCGAGTCGATCGAGACGAAAACCCGGCTGCGGTTCTGGGTAGTTCCAGAGTTCGCCGTGCGCGATCGGCCCGGTGCCGATGCCGCCGTTCACCCGCAGCACGCTCACCTCGGCCGGCAGCTCCAAGCGATCTCCCTCCTCGATCGTGAGCAGCGGATGCACGCACCACACATATTCCTCCGGGCCGGAACCGACGTTCGTTAGCGCGTAATCGAAGCGAAATCCCTCCGCGAAGGCGGAGACGGTGCGACGAAAACGCAGCGGAGTGACCGGCAGGTCGACCGTGGAAGTCAGTCGCCCGACGGCGCGTTCCGCCGCATCGAGCGACCAGCTCTGAAACCAAACTTCTCCGTGATCCGGCACGCGGCGGCCCCGCCATTCACACGCGGCCACGCTCGGCACACACTCGTCGATGCCCGCCTGCGGACTCGCGCCGAAATCCGAACCCGGCGCGCTCGGCCACAACCAACGCACGTCGGGCCGATGCCAGCACCACTCGCGCCCGCTGCGGCGACCGCGCAGGCCGATGACGCGCCCGCCGAGCTCGGGCACCATCGCGAGTTCGGCGGTCGGAGTGCGCAGTCCCACGACCTGGAATCCCTGTTCGTTGCCGGTGAATACCTCCGCCTGCATCCCTCCCGTTTACGCCTCGCGCCGCCGAGCGTCGAGCGTGCGCCGTGGCGGAATTTCGCTCGGTTGGTGACGCGCACGACAGGGGTTTAGCCTTGCGACGGGAAGCGCGCTCGCGTTTTAGCTGTTCGGCAACTGGGGACTCACTTCCTGGCTGCCCTCCCCAGCATGTCGCTCACGCCGTTTAGCAGCCAATTGATCGCGGACGTCGGCATTTCCTTCGGCGACGAAGGCAAAGGCCGCCTCATCCCGGAGGTCGTGCAGGAGCTGCACGACACTCCCGCCGCCGTCTCCGTTGTGTTCAAGGTCAACGGCGGCTCCAACTCCGGCCACACCGCCGGCGGCATCAAGCTGAACCTCCTCCCGGCCGGCGTCGTCGAGAAGAGCGTCGCGCACCTCGCCATCGGCGCCGGCGTCGTCGCCGATCCGCGCAAAATCCTCTGGGAGGCGCAGCCGCTCGAGCAGAAAGGCTACGCGATCTTCAGCCGCCTCGTCATCGACGAGCGCGCGATGGTTTCCGATCTTTCGCACCGCCTGCTCGACCTCGCGTGGGAGGACTACCGCGTGAACGTCCTGAAAGAGGAGCCGCGCGGCTCGACTGGCCGCGGCATCACGCCGTCCTATCAGGACGAGACCGGGCAGTGGCAGATCACTTTCGCCGATTTCCTCGGCGGCGAGAATTTCTTCAAGCGCAAGATCGCGGCGCGCGCCGACCGCGCGCTGCGCACCATCCAGCACGTCTGCCAAGTCTCGCCCGCGACGTGGGACAGCTTTTTCGAGAAACTCACCGCCGCCGAACAGCGCGCGAACGCCGAGGCGGTCGAGATGGGGCTCTTCGCCAAGAGCGACTTCGATTTCCTGCGCTTCCGCGGCACGACGCCGTTCACGCTGAACGTCGACGAACTGGCGCGCGTGTATTGGGAAACCGGCCAGCGCCTGCGCGTCAACATCGGCGAAGTCCGCGAACTCGTCCTGCGCGAGCTCGCCGCCGGCCGCTCGATCGTCGGCGAATTCGGCCAGGCCTACTGGCTCGACAAGCGCCACGGCTTCTCGCCTAACGTCACTGCTTCGCACACGTTCACTCCGGAGTTTTTCGAAAGCGCCGGCGTGCCCGTGCAGCCGATCCACACCTTCGCGGTGGCGAAAGCCTACGACACCAAGGTCGGCACGCACACATTCATCACGCAGATGGACGACGCGCTGCCCACCTGCCAGCGCCTGAAGCAAATCGAGTTCGGCACCACCACCGGACGGCAGCGCATGGTCGGCTGGTATGATGCCGTGGAAAAGGGCGACGCGCTCCGCTACGGCGGCTATCAGGATCTGATGATCAACAAAATCGACGCGCTCACCGGCGCCGACGAATTGTTGATCTGCACCGCCTACACCGACGCCGCGGGCAAACGCTACGCGCACGTCCCGCGCAACGAGGCACTGCGCAAGACGCTCCGTCCCATCTACGAGAAACACGCCGGTTGGACGCAGGATATCTCGAGCGTCCGCCGCTTCGGCGACCTGCCGCGCGCGGCCCAGCTCTACACTGCCGCGATGGTCCGCAGCCTAGTCACGGTGGCCTACGGAGATCGCCTGCCGGCCGCGCTGCCGAACCTGCGCTACCTCGGTGTCGGTCCGCATCCCTCGCAAATCATCAAGGATGTGCCCGCGACCGCGGACCTCATTGCGCTGAAATAACAAAGCCGCGCTGGCCCGCGCGGCTTCGGAAATAGGGAATTTTTGGCGAAACGCGCGCGCTTACTTGCGCGCCTTCACGAGGCCGAGTTCCTTCTTGATGTTCTGCACGCTGGGCAGGGAGATATTGAGCGCCTTGGCGATTTCGCCGCCGGTCTTCCCGGCCTGCACGAGCGCCTTCAACTCCTTTTTCGTTTCGGGAGTGATCTTCGCGCGCGGCTTGCGACCCGTGTTGCCGGTGGTTTTCGCGGCCTTCGCACCACCGGTCTTCGCGGCGCTGCGCAACGCGTCGATGAACGCGTCCATCGACTTGAAGCCAAACTTGCCCGGCAGGCCGAGCAACTTGCGATTAAAGCCAGCCAGCTCCTTCTCCAATTTGGACATCTGGCGCTGATATTCCTGCAGTTTCTTGAGTTTATCGGTAACCATATGGCAGGACATTGCAGACCGACTCCGCTACAGCAAGGGTCAATAAAGCAGCCGTGAACCCCTAGAAGTCCTGCAGTTTTCCCTCACCACACCCCCGGCCGGGCGAAATCCGGGACAGCACTTCGCCGAGCAAATAAATCGAGCCTGTAACCACTATGATATCTTCGTCGCCTCCCAATGCACACCGATCCGCGGCGGGAAAGACGGACTCGATTGTCGCGCGATGCAGACGTCCCGCCAGCTGCGGCCCGGCGAAGCGCTCGAGTTCGTCATAGCTACACGCGCGCGCCTGGTGCGGCGGAATCAGGTAAACCTCAGCCGCATAACGAGAAATCACCTCAAACAAGGCGCGCGCGCGGAACTCGCCCAGCGCGCCCGTAACGACGATCGGGCGTCGGCCGGTTTCCGCCACCAACCGCGCCAGATTGGCCGCGAGCACCGCCGCGCCTTCCGGATTATGCGACGCGTCGAGAATGAGCGGTCGCCCGCCGATCGTCGTGCGTTCCCAGCGGCCGGTCCAGGAAACCTGTCCGAGGCCACGGGCGATTGCCGCGTCGTCGATCCGCGGAAATCTCGCCGCCAGAAGTCGCGCCACCAGCGTCGCCGTGGCCGCGTTCCAGCGTTGGTAGTCGCCTTCAAGGTTCGACCGGGGATAGCGCGCGATATCCTCGCCGAATATCTCCCGCACCGAACTCACGGGAGCGCCGCGCTCGTGCGCGATTGCGCGAATGACCGCCTCCGCTTGCTCCGGCAAACGCCCGAGCACGAGCGGCCGACCGGCCTTCACAATGCCGGCCTTCTCGGTGGCGATCTGCGCGAGGGAGTCCCCGAGCTGCTCCATGTGATCGAAACCAATCGAGGTGATGACCGCGACCTCAGGTTCCACCACATTCGTCGCATCCAAACGACCGCCCAATCCGACTTCGACCACGGCGGCGTCCACGCGCTCGCGCGCGAATTGGAGGAACGCCATCGCCGTCATGAACTCGAAGAAACTCGGGTGATCGTCCGGCCCAGCCGCACCGAGCTTTTCAGCGACCGGCGCGAGCTCGTTCACGTAACGAACAATCTCGTCCTCCGAGAGAATGCGGCGGTTCACCTGCACCCGCTCGCCCAGCTTCACCAGATGCGGCGAAGTATAGAGTCCGGTCTGGTAGCCGGCGTGGCGCAGGACCGATTCCACCATCGCGGAGACCGAGCCTTTGCCATTTGTGCCCGCGATGTGGACGACCGGATAATTGCGTTCCGGATGAGCAAGCGCCTCCGCCAGGCCACGCATGCGGTCCACGCCGAATTTCACGCCCGCGGTTTTCAGCGCGTAAAGATAGTCCGTGGCCGCCGTGTAGTCGGCGAAACGCGGAGGCTGCGACGGCATCGCGGATGTCCCGGGAATCAGGTCGCGGCGGACGCGACCTCGGGCGCCTTCGCCGTAGCGCTGGCGCGCGTCTTCTTTTTCAGAAAGAGCGCCTGAAGGATATCGCGCAGACGATCGCGCATCTCGGTGCGCGGCACGATCTGGTCGACGAGGCCGTGCTTGAGGAGGAATTCCGCGGTCTGGAAACCCGGCGGCAGCGTCTGCTTCGTCGTTTCCTTGATCACGCGGGCGCCGGCAAAGCCGATGAGCGCGCCCGGTTCCGCGATGATCACGTCGCCGAGCGTCGCGAAACTCGCCGTGACGCCGCCGGTCGTCGGGTGCGTGAGCACCGAGATGAACGGCAGCTTGGCCTCCGCCAGTCGGCCGAGCGCCGCGCTGGTCTTTGCCATCTGCATGAGCGAGTAGATGCCTTCCTGCATGCGCGCGCCGCCGGAGGCGCTGACGATGATGCACGGGCACTTCTGCTTCGCCGCCCGCTCGATCGCGCGAGTGATTTTCTCACCCACCGCCGCGCCCATCGCGCCGCCGCAGAAACGGAAATCCATCACCGCGAGCGATACCGGGATGCCGTGGATCTTCGCCGTGCCGCAAATGACGGCCTCGGGCAATCCACTCTCCTTCTCGTATTTCTTGATGCGGTCGGGATACGTGGCGGAGTCGACGAACTTCAGCGGATCGGCCGACTTCACGCCCGCGTCGAACTCCTGAAACGTCCCCTCGTCGACCAGCCCGGCGATGCGCGCGCGCGAACCGATCGGGAAATGGTAACCGCTCTTCGGCACGACCATCAGGTTCGCCTCGAGTTCCTTGTTGAAGATGATTTCACCGGAGAGCGGGCACTTGGTCCACAAGCCCTCCGGGATGTTCTTCTTCTTCTTGGGCGTGGCCAGTTTGGGTTTCGAGAAATGAGCCATGGGCGGAAATCAGCCGTGACCGAACGTGACGACGTCGAGGTTCAACGCACCTGCATCCCGCAGGACTGCGGCGCAGGCGTTGAGCGTGGAACCCGTGGTGAAAACGTCATCGATGAGAAGGTAATGATGGCCGGGGGTTATGACTGCGCCGGGAGCCAAGGCAAAGGCATTTTTCAGGTTCTGCTGGCGCGTCGCGCGGTCGAATTGCGTCTGCGAAACCGTGTCCACGACGCGCACCAGCAACTCCTCGATCCGCGCCTCGCCATCAACCGCTTGCAGCGCGCATTCCGCGAGCAAACGGCTCTGATTGTAGCCGCGCTCGCGCAGTTTCCGCGTGTGCAACGGCACAGGCACGATCGTGCGGCCGCGCACGAAATCAGTGTAGCCCGGCGCGCGACGCATCAACACGACGATGTCCTCGAGCACGTGCAGGCCTTGGTGGTATTTCAACGCGTGCACGACGGCGCGCCCCGGGCCCTTCAACAGAATCGCCGTCTTGCCCTCCCCGAAGTTCGGCACGAGCGCCTCGCAGTGTTCGCACAGCCGATTTACCGCGGCCTCGCCGAAGAAAGGATGCCCACACGTGGTGCAATGCGGCGGCCCGACCACGTGCATCTGCTGCGCGCACTTCGCACACACGTGCCGCAAGAAATGTCCGTCCTCCTGCTCCACCACTGCGAGGCAACTCACACAGGTCGGCGGGAAAACCACATCGCGCGCGGCGCGCCAGGCGTGCTGCAGGGATGCGTTCATCGCGCGCTCAGTATTTCACCTTCACCAGAAACAACCCCTGCGGCGGCGCGGTCACCACCGTCGGAATGCGCCGCCGGGTGCGGATCAGCTCCGCGATGTCCTCGGGCGTGAGCTTGCCGATGCCGACATTGATCAGCGCACCGGTGAGACTGCGCACCATCTTGTAGAGAAACCCGTCCGCCTCGAAGGTGAAGGTCAGCTCGCGCCCGCGCCGGCGGACTTCCAGTCGCCGGAGGTCGCGCACGGTCGTCTCGTAGGTGCGGTCGTTCTCGCCGGAAAACGCCCAGAAATCCTGCTTGCCGCGCAACACCTTCGCCGCGCGCTCCATCGCCGCAAAGTCCAACGGCCGGTCGAACGACCACCGATAATTGGTCGTGAACGGATCCGCTTCGCCGAGAAAAACGTGATAGCGATACACCTTTCCCTTGGCCGAAAAGCGCGCGTGGAAACTCGCCGACGCCTTCCGCACGCTGACGATTTGAATGCTCTTCGGAAGCGTGGCCTGGAGCGCCAGCCGCAGTTTCTCCGCGACGTGCGGCCACACGGCGTCGAAGTGAAAAACCTGCCCGAGCGCGTGCACGCCGGCGTCGGTGCGGCCGCTGCCGTGCAACCGCAGCTCGGTCTTGAAAATCGCCGCCAGCCGCCGCTCGAGCACGTCCTGGATCGTGTTGCCGCTTTCCTGACTCTGCCACCCGTCGAATGCGCCGCCATCATAGGCGACGACGCACTTCCAGCGCGCGGGAGTTGGAGCGGACGATGACATCGCGACCGAGCTTGCGGGCCGGACCGCGCGCCGCAAGCCTCCCGCCCCATTCATGGCGAAAAGCTACCGGCACATCATTTGGGACTGGAACGGCACGTTGCTCGACGACTGCGACTACAGCATCGGCGTCATGAACACGCTGCTGCGAACACGCGGCCTGCCCCTGCTCGACCGCGCGCGCTACCACGACGTCTTCGATTTCCCGGTGCAACTCTACTACTCGCGGCTCGGCTTCGATGCCGCGAAAGACGACTTCCACAGCCTCAGCGTCGAATTCATCACCGGCTACGACGCGCGCCGCCTCGAGTGCGCCCTGCACTCCGGCACGCGCCCGACCCTCGCTGCGATCCAGCGGGCCGGTCGCACGCAATCCGTGCTCTCCGCCTACCGCCACGAGACGCTGTGCGAGATCATCGCGCACTTCGAACTCACCGCTCACTTCCGCGAACTGGCCGGCCTCGATAACATCTACGCTCACAGCAAACTCGAACTCGGCCGCCGACAACTCGCGCGCCTCGGCGTTCCCGCATCCGAAGTCGTCTTGATCGGCGACACCGTGCACGACGGCGAAGTGGCGCGCGAGCTTGGCGTCGATTGCGTGCTCGTCGCCGCCGGCCACCACTCCGCCGCGAAATTGCGCCGCCATCACGACCGTGTCGTCGAGACGCTTGCCGAACTGAGTAGCGTGCCTGGGCTGGAGTTCGTGAGCTGATGTCGGGGAGAGCCGCGGTGCGTGCGGTAGGGCGGGACCGCTGGGCCCGCCGCGCGAGCGGCATCATCTTCTCGGCGGGCCCAGCGGTCCCGCCCTACCCCAAGCCCCATTCTCACTCCGTCGGCGCGAGCGGCGGATTCTGCTGATCGAGGAAGTCCTGCAAGATGATCGTCGCTGCGCGCGAGTCGATCAGCCCGCTGTCGCGCACCCCGCGACGGTCCTTTTTCTTGATAGATGATTCGGCCGCGTAGCTCGTCAGCGTCTCGTCCACGAGATGCACCGGCAGCGCGAAGCGCGCCTTCAGCTCGGCGACGAACGCGTCCACCTCCTTCGCCTTAAAGCCGACCGACCCGTCCATGTTGTAGGGATAACCGACGACGAGGTCCGTGATGCGCCGCGCCTTGATCACCTCGCCGAGCTTGGCCCAGCGCGCATCGCCCGCCGGCTCGATCACCGCCGGCAATGGCGTCGCGACCCCGATCTCGTCGCCGTGAGCGAGTCCGATCCGTTTCGCGCCGTAGTCGATGCCGAGATAGCGCATGAGCACTCAGGGACTCACCACGAGGGAACACGCATCGCCGCGAAGCTCAACCGAGCGCACGCCCGCAGCGCGTATTCGTGTCCATTCGTGTTCATTCGTGGTTTCTTCTCAGAGGAACTTCTTCTTCTCCGCGTCGGCCTCGAGCCGTTTGAGGAGCGCCTTGATCTCCTGCGCCTTCTCCTTCGGGCAAACCAGCGTGGCATCGCCGGTGCTGACGACGATCAAGTCGCTCGCGCCCACCACGGCAGTCAGGTGTCCGTCGCGCGAGACGACGATGTTGCCCGCGCCGTCCTCGACCACCGCGAGCCCGCGCAGCACGTTGCCCGCGGTGTCCTTCGGAAAATGGTTCGCGACCGCCGGCCAGGCGCCGACGTCGTCCCAATCGAACGTCGCCGGCACGACGACGACGTTGGTCGATTTCTCCATCAGCGCGTAGTCGACGGAGATTTTCTTCAGACTCGGATAACCCGCCGCGAGCGCGGCCGTCCAACCGCCCTTCGCCGCCGCCTGCTCCATCGCCGCGAGACCGGCGTGCAGCTCCGGGGCGTGCGCCTTCAGTCCGGCTTCAACCACCGGCACGCGCCAGACAAACATGCCGGCGTTCCAGAAGTAGCGTCCGGACGAAACATAGTTCTGCGCAGTCGCGAGGTCGGGCTTCTCGACGAAGCGCTTCACGGCCATGACCTCGCGCCCAGCCACATTTTTCCACGGCCCCGCCTGCTCGATGTAGCCGAAGCCCGTCGCCGGCTCCGTCGGCTTGATGCCGAGCGTCACGAGCACATCGGCGCTCTCGGCGGCGGCAAACGCCACGTTCAGCAGCGACTGGTATTCGCGCACGTCGTGGATGACGTGGTCCGCCGGCAACATCGCAAACGCGGCCTGCGGGTCGCGCTGCTTCACCAGCAACGCCGCGAGGCCCGTCGCCGCCGCCGTGTCGCGCCCCATGGGCTCGGCCACGAGGTTTTCCGCCGGCAATTGCGGGCACGCCGCGCGCACCCCGGCGAGTTGCGCCTGGGTGGTGATGACGAAGATGTTCTCCTTCGGCGCGACGCCCAGCACGCGATCCACGGTCTGCGTGAGCATCGGCGTCTCGCCGACGATCGGGAGGAGATGTTTGGGTGTGCTGTGTCGGCTGGCGGGCCAGAAGCGCTCACCGCGGCCACCAGCCATGATCACGACGTAACGTGCGGGCATAGGATTCCCCACGATTCCGGGCCGCCCCACTCCGTCAACGGCGAACTGGGTTTGCCTTTCCGGGGTCTTCACCCAGTTTCGCCGTCCCATGCCGTTCCCTCTCGAAACTGACGTCGCCACCGCCGCCCAGCTATTTGCCGCGGGCACGCTGCTGATCGACGTCCGCGAACCCAACGAAGTCGCCGCCGTCCACCTCCCGGGCAGCAAGCACATCTCGATTCGCGAAATCCCCGCGCGCGCCGCCGAAATCCCGCAAGATCGCCAGGTGCTCATCCTCTGCCATCACGGCGGTCGCAGCGCGCGCGTGACCCAGTTCCTGCGCGCCTCCGGCTGGGAAAACGTCACCAACGTCGCCGGCGGCATCGACGCGTGGGCGCTCAAAGTCGATCCGGCGCTCGCCCGCTATTGAGCCGCCGGAGGGCTTGACTCGCGTCGCGCAATCCGGACAAATCCCCGCTCACTCATCACTCAACACCATGGGCAAACAATACAACAAGGTCATCAAAAAGAAACGCCGCGTCGCTTACTTGAAGCGCAAGAACGCCGCCAGCAAAGCCAAGGCGAAGAAGAAGTAACCCGGCGCACAACGCCCAGCCTCTCGCGCCCGCAGTCGCGGGCGCATTTCATTTATGTCGATCAAGGTCAGCCTCATCTCCCTCGGTTGCGCGAAGAATCTCGTCGATAGCGAGATCATGGTCGGCCACCTGCACCAGGCCGGCATGCAAGTCATCCCGGAGGCGGACAAGGCCGACGTCGTGATCGTCAACACGTGCTCGTTCATCGATTCCTCGAAGGAGGAATCCATCGGCCACATCCTAGAGATCAATCAGCAGCGCGGCATGCGCAAGCGCCGCAAGGAACAGAAGCTGATCGTCGCCGGCTGCATGTCGCAGCGCTTCTCGAAGGACTTGAAGGGCGAACTCCACGAGGTCGACGCCTTCATCGGCCTCGACCAAGTCACCAAAGTCGCGCCGATCATCGAGGAGATATACGCGAAGGAGCGCGGCAAGAAGGACCTGCCCGCCGATTACGTCGCGGGCAAATCGACCTGGATTCCCGACTACGATACGCCGCGCTTCCGACTCACGCCGAAACATTTTGCCTACGTCAAGATCGCCGAAGGCTGCAACCACCCGTGCACCTTCTGCATCATCCCGCAGATCCGCGGCCGCCACCGCAGCCGCACCGTCGCGAGCGTCGTCGCCGAGGTCCGTCAGCTCGTGAAGGAAGGCGTGAAGGAGATCAACCTGATCTCCCAGGACACGACCTTCTTCGGGATGGATACCTGGGAACAGCGCCCGAATCCGCGCACTCCCGTCGATTCCTCGCGCGGCACCGCTCTCACCACTCTCCTCCGCGAGCTCAACGCCATCGAAGGCGACTTCTGGATTCGCCTGCTCTACACGCACCCCGCGCATTGGTCGGATGAGTTGATCAAGACCATCGCCGAGTGCCCGAAGGTCGCGCGCTACATCGACATCCCGCTCCAGCACATCAGCGACCACATGCTCGGCCTGATGCAGCGCGAGACGAGCGGCGACTACATTCGAGACCTCATCCGCCGCATCCGCGCCGGCATCCCCGGCATCGCGGTCCGCACGACGTTCATCGTCGGCTTCCCTGGCGAAACCGATGCCGACGTCGACGAGCTTTGCCAATTCATCCGCGAGACCAAATTCGAGCGCCTGGGTGTGTTCCGCTACTCGCAGGAGGAAGGCACGCGCGCCGCGAAGATGGCCGAGCAGATTCCCGCCAAGGTGAAGGAAGCCCGGTGGCACAAACTCATGGCGCTCCAGCAGGAGATCGCCCGCGAAGTCTCCAAGCGCTACGTCGGCCGAAAGCTCCGCGTCCTCGTCGAGGAACCCGGCGTCGCCCGCGGCGAAGCCGACGCGCCCGACATCGACGGCCGCGTCTACGTCCCGAAGAGCCTGTCCGTCGGCGCGTTCGTGGACGTCACGATCAACTCCTTTCACGACTACGACCTGCTCGCCGTCGCCAAGGGCGAGGAGCCGGTCGTCTACAAAGTCGCGAAACAGGCGCAGTGAGCTGAAGAACGTCGCAGAAATCCAGGCGATGCGATTCCGCTTCAGGTAGGGCGAGTCGTCCCCGACGAGCCGTCGTCCACCCGCGGCACCGGCCACACCCACGGCCAGTCTACCGGGCGCTCCACCATGCCAGCTCGCACCGGATTCAACCGGATGTATTCCGCCTTTTGTTCCTCAGACTCATCCGAACGCAGCCGGTGATCGAAAAAACCAGTCTGCCATTTCACTCCTAGTGTTCGCGATTGATAGGCTTTCCAAACGCGGACAACGGTCGCCATCTCCCCGTCGCGCGGAAATGCAACCAACATATGCAAATGGTCCGGCATCAGCAGGACCAGCTTGAGCCACCATTCTCCACGTTCGTGATAGAAGATCGCAGAATCGAGCAGGCGCGTTCCGGCCGGTTCGCGGCAAAGCGAGTTCATGCCGCGCTTCTGCGCGCAAATCGTGACGAAGAACACCGAACCTCCAGCGACCCAAGCTGGGGGCGTGTGATGCAGAGTGCGCCGCTGCGGTGTGTGTCGGTTCATCGCACCCCGGCTCGTCGGGACGACTCGCCCTACCTTTCCACAGCCGGCGCCCGTTTCACGAAGCCGATGATGATGCCGTCGAATGACCCGTTCGTGAAGAACACCACGAGCTGCGGCCTCGGCCTCTCGGCGTGCGTCGCTGCGACGAGCTTGTCCAACAAATCCGCATTGCTCGGCGCCGTGCAGCCGCGCACGCCGAGCGTCGCCAGATGCGCGATGAGCGCGTCGTGGTCGAAACGCTCCTCGGGTTTCAGCAAATGCGCGCGCGCGACCGGCCCGAGGTAAACGTGGTCGGCGCGCGCCAGCGCGTCCTTGAACGCGTCGAGCATCACGCGCCGGCGCGAGGTGTTGCTGCGCGGCTCGAACGCCGCGTGGATCACATGCCCGGGAAAGCGCGCACGGAAACTCGTCAGCGCCTCGCCCACCGCGGTTGGGTGGTGGCCGAAATCCTCGATCACCTTCAGCGCCGGCGTGTCCAGCAACAGCTGCTGCCGGCGTTTCACACCGCGGTAGCGTGCGAGCGCGTCGAGTTTCAGCGCCGCACCCTTTGTGGCGTAATAGGCCACATTCTCCGGGACCGCCTCGCCGACCGGCACGACGGCGAGGCTGAGCTGCGCCGCCGTCGCCGCCATCGCGGCATTGCGCGCGTTGTAGAGGCCCGGCTGCGTCCAACGCACCTCGGTCCACTTCGCGCCTTTCCAAGTCAGCGTGAAAGTCGCGCCTTCGGGTGACTCGGAAAATTGCTCGATGCGCACGTCGCAATTCTCTCCCACACCGACGCGCACGACCCGCGTCCACTTGAACTCCGGCAGCGCCGCGAGGTTCGCATCGTCGCCGTTCAGCACGATCCAGCCGTTGCGCGGCACGATGCGCGCGAGGTGGTAAAACGTCCGTTTCACGTCGCTGAGGTCGTCGAAGATGTCGGCGTGGTCGAACTCGAGGTTGTTCATCACCGCGATGTGCGGCGCGTAGTGAATGAACTTGCTGCGCTTGTCGAAAAACGCGCTGTCGTATTCGTCGCCCTCGATCACAAAAGGATCGGTCGCGCTGCCGAGATGGCTGCCCATCGGCGGATCCTGCGGCACGCCGCCGATCAGGAAGCCCGGATCGCCGCCGTTCTCGCGCAGCAGGAACGCCGTGATCGCAGTCGTCGTCGTCTTCCCGTGCGTGCCGGCGATGACGATGTTCTTTCGTCCCTTCAGAACGAATTCCGCGAGCAGGGCCGGCAGCGACGTGAAGGGGATCGCACGCGTGTCGAGCAACCACTCGACCTCGGCGTTGCCGCGGGTCATCGCGTTGCCGACGACGACCAGGTCGGGTTTCAGCCGTTCGAGGCGCGCGGGGTCGTAGCCTTCGTGCAACTCGATGCCCGCCTCGGCGAGCACCGTGCTCATCGGCGGGTAGATGCCGGCGTCGGCACCGAGCACTTCGTGGCCGTTGGCGCGCGCCAGCAGCGCCGCGTTGCCCATCGCCGTCCCGCACACGCCCATGAAATAGATCCGCATGGGGGTTTTCTTGGCGTCGGCGGGCGACCGTGGCCACGAAAAACTCGCGTCGAAGGACCAGCGCGCCGGATTCAAATTGAGCAGTTCACCGCGCGCACTACGCTCGCGCCATGCCTCGCTCCAACCTCTGGCTCAGTCTGGCCGCGCTCTTCGCCAGCGCGGCGGTCATGCACGCCGACACGAACCCCACGCAGGAACGCGCGGATCGTTTCCTCGCGCTCGTCAACGCGTCCTACCAGGCGCTCTCCACCGTCGAGAGCAACGCCCAGTGGGATGCCGCGACCGACGTCTCGCCGGTGCACGACGCCGCGTCCGAAGTCGCCGGCAAGGCGCGCGCCGCTTTCATGGGGAATCCCGCCCTGATCAAGGAAACCCGCGCGCTCCTGCTCGAGCGCAAGGATCTCAGCGAACTCACCGTCCGCCAACTCGAGCGCCTGCTGCTGCTGTCGGCCGAAGGCCCGATGACGAACCCCGATCTCACGCGCGCGCGCATCGCCGCGGAGACCGCGCAGGCATCCACGTTGAACGGTTTTGAATTCAAGCTGCGCGGAAAGCCGATCTCGGTAAACGAAATCGACAACCTTCTCCAAAGCAGCACCGACCTTGCCGAGCGCCAGGCGGTGTGGGAAGCCTCGAAGGAATCCGGCCAGGCGTTGAAGCCCGGCCTCGTCAAGCTGCGCGATCTGCGCAACGGCGTCGCGCGCGAGCTCGGCTTTAACGACTACTTCGCGCTCCAAGTCGCCGGCTACGGCATGTCGACCGAGGAGATGGTGCAGCTGAACGACGAGTTCATGCGCGTGCTCCGCCCGCTCTATCTCCACCTGCACACGTGGGTGAAATACAAGCTCGCCGAGAAGTATCACCAGCCCGTGCCGAAGCGCATTCCGGCGCATTGGATCAACAACCGCTGGGCGCAGGAGTGGGACGGCATGGTCGAGGCCGCGAACCTCGAGCCCTACTTCAAGGACCGCACGCCCGAGTGGGTCGCGAAAGCTTCCGAGCAATTCTACGTCGGCCTCGGCTTCTCGAAACTGCCGGAGAGTTTCTGGAAAAAATCCGACCTCTACCCCGTCGCCGCCGGCGGCACGCGGAAGAAGAACACGCACGCCTCCGCCTGGCACGTCGACCTCGATCGCGACCTCCGCTCGCTCCAAAGCATCGAGGCCAATCCGTGGTGGTTCACGACCAACCACCACGAATTCGGACACATCTACTACTTCATGAGCTACACGCGGCCCGAAGTGCCCGCGCTGTTGCGCAACGGCGCGAATCCCGCCTTCCACGAGGGCTTCGGCGAACTCACCGCCCTCGCCGCCTCGCAGGTGCCCTACCTGAAATCCCTCGGCGTGCTGCCCGCGAATTTCCAGGCGGACGAAAACGCCTTCCTCCTCAACAACGCCCTCGCTCCCGGCGTGCCTTTCATTTTCTGGGCCTCCGGCGTGATGACGCACTGGGAAGCCGACATCTACGCGCATAACCTCCCCGAATCGGAGTGGAACAAGCGCTGGTGGGACCACGTGCGCAATTTCCAGGGCGTCGAGCCGCCCGCCGAGCGCGGCGAGGAATGGTGCGACGCCGCGACGAAGACGCACATCAACGACACGCCGGCCTACTACTACAGCTACGCGATCGCGCAGGTCTTCAAATTCCAGCTCCACGACTACATCGCCAAACACATCCTGCATCAGCCCCCGCAGTCCTGCAATTACGCCGGCAACAAACAGGTCGGCGACTTCCTCCGCTCGATCATGGAAAAAGGCCAAACCGAAGACTGGCGCAAGGTGCTGCGCGAGGCGACCGGTGAGGAACTCTCAACCCGTGCGATGGTGGAATACTACGCGCCGCTCCTGAAGTGGCTCGAAGAACAAAACCAGGGCCGCCAAATCGGCTGGGAATGACCCGCGCGCCCGCGATCGCCCTCGCCGCGTTTGTCGCGCTCGTCGCGTTCGTCGCTCCGCCGACGCCCGCCGCGAACGCCGCGGATGCCGCGGATGCCGCGAGCCCAGTCGCGCAGGACACCGCCGTCGGTGTCGCCGACCTCGGCTGGCTCGCGGGCACTTGGCGCGGCCCCACGCCGGCGGGCCGCACGATCGAGACCACCTACACTCCGCCGGACGGCGGCGTCGTTCTCGGCACCAGCAAGGAGTTCAACGCGGACGGCCGCTGCGTGTTCTTCGATCTCGAACACTTCGCGCTGAAAGACGGCGTGCTCACGCTCACGCCGCATCCCGCCGGCAAGCGCAGCGCGGACTCCTTCCCGCTCGTCGCCTTCGATCGCACCGCCCGCCGCGCGACCTTCGCCAACCGCGCGCACGATTGGCCGCAGCAATTCGACTACGCGCGCGAATCGCACGACCGCCTCGTCATCGTCCTTTCCGGTCCTGACAAATCCGGCGGCACGCGCACGGAGCGCTACGAACTCGGACTCGTCCGCTGACTTCCGCCGCGCGTCGAGCTTCCCATTTTCGGGAAACCCGAATCCCGCCCCCGGCCGAGCGTCATCCGCCGCACCTGCCTGCCGTGCTCTCTAGTCGTTGACCACAAGCGATTTGAAATAAACAAGTCCGCTGGCATGCCGGGTGCAAAAGCTGACCGACTCACCGCCCCTCTCATGCTCCAGCTTCGGCGCCCATTCGCCCTTTTTCTTTTCCTCGCTCCGTTCGTCGTCGCGCTCGCGCAAAACGCCAACGACGCCACGCCCGCCAGCACTCCGGGGCCGATCCGTGAGAAGCTGACGCTCGACGACGCCATCCGCCGCGCCGTGGCGAAGAATTACACGATCCAATCCGACGCGCTCGACGTCTCGATCGCCCGCGCGCGCGTGCTGGAGCAATTCGGCATCTTCGATCCCCAGCTCACGGGCAAATACACCTACGGGGAAAACGAGAATCCGCTGCAGACCTTCAACTCGTCGACCGGCCTGCGCAATTTCACCACCGACAAGACCGACAGCTACGAACTCGCCGTCGGCGGCACGATGCCGTGGGGCCTCACCTACTCGCTCGGTGCCACGCAGACCAATGCGCGCGGCACGTTCAACGGCTACGCGGACGCGTTCGACACCTTTGCCGGCGTCTCGGCCCGCCAGCCGCTGTTGCGCGGTTTCGGCTTCGGCGCGACCACCGCCCAGATCCGCATCGCGATGGCCGGCCGCGATATTTCCGAATGGCAGTTCCGCCAATCGGTCATCGATACGATCACCCGCGTCACGTTCGCCTACTACGAGCTGAGCTTCGCGCAGTCGAACCTCCGCACCGCGCTGCGCTTCCGCGAAGTCGCCGCGACGCTGCTCGAAGAGAATCAAAAGCGCTTCAAGGTCGGCGCGATGTCCGAATACGACGTCACTTCCGCCCGCGCGCGCGTTGCCATGCGCGAGGAGAACATCTTCTCCGCCGAGCGTGGCGTCCGCGAAGCCGAGAACGCCCTCAAGGCCCTCATCTCCGACGAGCGCAGCGTGAAGCTCCTCGATTGGAAAATCGAAATCGAGCCGCTTACGACGCTGCCCGTCGCGCTCGTCAATCCCGCCCTCGATTTTCAGGAAGCCCTCAAGAAACGCCCCGACTACCAGCAGGCGAAGCTCAACCTCAAGCGCTCCGACATCTCCTACAAATACCAGCGCAACCAGCTCCTGCCGCGCGTCGACCTCGTCGGCAGCTACGGCTACAACGGCCTCGACGCCAACCGCGAGACTGCCCAGCGCATGGTCCGCAACGAGGACTTCCGCTCCTTCAGCTACGGCGTGCAGGTCACCATCCCGTTCACCTTCGCCGCCGAACGCGGCCGCTACCGCCAGGCGAAGTTCGCCAAGCGCCAGGCCGAGATCGATCTCGAGCAAATCGAGCAGAACATCGTCGTCTCCGTCGGCAACGCCGCCGCGAATATCGAGACCACCCGCCAGCGCGTCGCCGCCGCCCGTCAGGCCCGCGAACTCGCCCAAAAGGTCCTCGAGGACGAACAAAAGCGCCTCCGCGCGGGCAGCAGCAGCACGTTCTTCGTTTCCCAGGAGCAGGAAATCGTTGCCAGCACGGAAGTCAGCGAACTCCGCGCCGAAGCCGACTACCGTCGGGCGATCGCCGAATACGACCGGCAGCTCGGCGTCACGCTGGAAAAGCTAAATATCAGCATCACTGCGCCGAAGTAATAATCAGGTTTGTTTAGTGTGTGTGTCCAACAGGCGGCGGCCCCTCAAAAGGCGCCGCCTGTTTGTTTTCGCCGCCGCTACAGCGAACGCGGCTCGGAAGTGGTTTTGCGAAACACGGGTGTAGTCCGGTCTGCTACCGCTTTTTCGCGACTAGCCGATCAATTACCAACGAAGCCTGCTCTTTGCTCAAGCATTCGAGAAACGCCTCGTCCTGAAATCCCTCCGTCCAAAGACGTAATTTCTGCTTCTTCGTGGCGAACTCTGAATATGGGGTCCACGGCGGTAATGCGAAAAATTGAAAACCGCGCCCATCCAAGAATGCCTTCACTGTGTTGTAGCGCACCAGCTCTGGGAGCGATTCGCCTTTATTTTTCATGACACTTTCAGATCGCGCGCACCTTCACGTTCCGCAGCTCGATGCTTTCGCCTGCAACGGCCACCCGGCCACTCCGCTCGGCGACGAACTTCGCCACGGACGGATTCGCGCTCGCCGCGATCGCTTTGCGCCAATCTGGCGTGTCGAGCATGTAGCTCATCACCTTCTCGCCGTTGATCCAGTATTCGACCGAGTTGCCGAACACCACGATCTTGCAGCGATACCACACGTCGAACTGCGGCGGAATCTTCCGGTCGGGCGCACTCAGGCCGTTTCCACCGAGCACGTCGCCGTGCCCGGCCAGCTGCATCACCGGCCCGGATTTCTCCGGCGACGCTTCGTCCTCGAACACCCGGAAATACACCGCGCCCTTGCCGCCCTCGGCGACCTTCCAGTCGAACGTCAGTTCGAAATCCGCAAACGCATCGTTCGTCACCAGCGCCGCACCAGCCGCGCCGAAGAACGAGCCGTCGCGCGCCTGCCAATTCGTCGGCAGCTTGTTGGCCCGATAGCCGTGCCAGTCGCTCGCATCGAGCAAACGCCAGCCCTGCGAGCGCTCGAACGCCGTCACCTTCGGCTGATCGGCCGCCATCAACGCAACCGGGAAAACCAACGCGGCAAACAGAAGTGACTTGGGGCTCATGGTGCTCACGATGTGGCTCGGCCCCGCAGCGTCAATCTCCGGAATAGGGTGAGCCCCCTATTCATTCTCTGGAAAGCAGAATGTGCCCCTCCCCTCCGCGCAAGCGGGCCGTCGCAGCACCGAGCCACGCCAATGTCCGCTTGCGCCGCCGCGCCGCCGCCGCGAACGTGCCTCCATGCCGCGCATCCCTCTCGAGGACAATTTCACCGACGTGCTGGGTAAAGCCCAACGCGGCCTCCACCTCTCCGACGCCGACCTCGTCGCCAAGGCCGGCATCACCGCCGCCGAGTTTGCCGCCCTCAAGAAAGGCGAAATCCGCGACCACCCGCTCCGCGCCATCGCCCGCGCCCTCCAGCTCAACGGCGCCGCCCTGCTCACTCTCGCCCGCAAGGAATGGTATCCGCAACAACCGGTCTTCCCCCGCGGCTTCGCGATGTTCAACACGCCGCACGAGGACATGACGGTGAACAGCTACCTCGCGTGGGACACGCGCACGCGCCTCGCCGCGGCGTTCGACACCGGCGCCGACGCCAGTGCGATGATCGACACCATCGCGAGCGAGAAGCTCACCCTCCGCTACATTTTCGTCACCCACACGCACGAGGACCACATCGCCGCGTTGCCGCAACTCGCCGCCGCCGCCCCCGCCGCGGAAATCTGGTCGAGCGACCGCGAGCCGGTCGCCTTCCCCGGCGCCCGCACGTTTACCGAGAACGCCCACTTTCACCTCGGCGAACTCGCCGTGAAAACGCTGCTCACCTGGGGCCACTCGCCCGGCCAGACGACGTTCTATGTCACCGGCCTCTCCTGGCCGCTCGCGATCGTCGGCGACTCGCTGTTCGCCGCCTCGGCCGGCGGCAGCCCCGAGCACTACGCCGACCAGCTCCGCAACGACCGCGAAAAGATCTTCCGCCTGCCCTCCGATACCGTGCTGGCCTGCGGCCACGGCCCGTTGACGACGCTCACCCAGGAACGTCGCTACAATCCGTTCTTCGCTCGATGAGCTGGCGCACTAGCTGCCGGAAAGAGACTTGAGCCGGTCCGGCGACCCGGTTCCTGTCCGATATAGGTAGGAACCCTCTGATGCCCCGTTTGCCCCTCCGCCGCGTCCGGCTCGTCGCGTGGTGCCTTTTGTGCGCCGGCGTGATCGGTCTTTTGCGCGCCGATGAATCCGCGCCACCGGCCAAACGCCGCTGGCGCGCCGGGGTCGAACTCGGAGCCGCGCCGTTCACCTTTGCCGACGATCAGGGTCGGCCCACCGGCTTCGCCGTCGAATTGCTCCGCGCCGTCGCCGCGGAGCGCGGACTCGAGATCGAATTCGTCACGACGCCGTGGAGCGAGATGCTTCCCAAATTCCGTCGCGGCGAAATCGACATCATCTGCAACATCGTCGACACGCCGGATCGCCACTCCTTCATCGCGTTCAGCAGCACCACGGCCACGCTCAAGGGCGCGCTTTTCCTGCGCAAGGACCACGCGCCGCTCTACGACTACAGCGACATCAACGGCCTCCGCATTGCCGTGCCGCGCGACTCGCGAGCGCACGACTTCCTGAAACGCAGCCCGTGGCGCGTCGAATTCGCGTTCGAGCCCTCGCTCCTCGATTGCATCACCGCGCTCGACCAAGGACGCGCCGACGCCGTCTTTTCCACCGACCTCGTCGCCGCCGACATCATGCGGCGCCGCGGGCTCACCAACATCGTGCGCTCGAAGCTCGAGTTTCCCGATCTCGACTATCGCGAGCACTTCGGTGTCTCGCCCGCCAACCCGCAACTCCTGGCCGAACTCAACGAGGGCCTGCTGACCGTCGAGCGCCACGATCACTACGACCGCCTCTACGAACGATGGATCGGCCCACTCCGCCCGCGCGAACTCGGCTGGCGTGACCTGCGCCCCTACGCGGCTCCCTTCGTCGTCTCGCTCGGCCTGATCCTTTTCGCCTTCGCGTGGCAACGCCGGATGCTGCTGCAAGTTGCCCGGCAGGCCGAAGCGCTGCGTCTCAGCGAGGAGCGCCTCTCGCTCGTGCTCGAAGGCAGCCAGGACGGATTCTGGGACTGGAACGTGCGCACCGGCGAAATCCTCCGCAGCCCGCGTTGGTATTCCATGCTCGGCTACACGGCCGACGATATCCCGCCCGACCACGCCGGCTTCTCCGGCATCGTCCATCCCGACGACCGCGAGCGTTGCGTAGCCTCCGAGTCCGAATTCTGGCGCGGCCAGGATCACTTCACCATCGAACTCCGCTTGCGCACCAAGGACGGCGGTTGGAAGTGGATCCTCGACCGCGGCAAGGTCGTCGCGCGCGACCCGCACACGCACGAGCCGCTCCGCATCGCCGGCACGCACACCGACATCACGTCCCGCAAACTCGCCGAGCAGGAGGCCGAGAGCCTGCAGCGCAAGATGCAGGAGACCCAGCGCCTCGAGAGCCTCGGCGTCCTCGCCGGCGGCATCGCGCACGATTTCAACAACCTCCTCACCGTCATCCTCGGCAACGCTTCCCTCGTCGAACTCGACGAGCGCGCCTCGCCCGCGACCGCCGGCCACGTGGAGAAGATCAAGCAAGCGTCCAATCGCGCGGCCGATCTCTGCCGGCAACTCCTCGCCTACGCCGGCAAAGGCGCGTTCACGATCGAGCAATTGTCGCTCAACTCCATCGCGCGCGACACCGTGCATCTCTTGGAACTCTCCGCGCAGCGCCAGGCCGCGCTCGACTTCGCGCTCGCGAAGGACCTCCCGCTCGTCGAAGGCGATCCGTCGCAATTGCAGCAGGTCATCATGAACCTCGTGCTGAACGCCTCCGAGGCCATCGCGAAAAAAGGCGGTCGCATCCGCCTCACGACGTCGCGCGTCGATCTCGTGCGCGGCGAACTGGCGGACGCCCTGCCGTCGCCCGACCTCGCCGCCGGCATCTACGCCTGCCTCGAGGTGGCCGACAACGGCTGCGGTATGTCGCCCGAGGTTCGCGCGCGCATCTTCGATCCGTTCTTCACGACGAAATTCACCGGGCGCGGCCTCGGCCTCGCCGCCGTCCTCGGCATCGTGCGCTCCCACCGCGGCGCACTCACGGTCCACAGCGAACCCGACCGCGGCTCCACTTTCCGCGTCTACCTCCCCGCCACGGCGTCGGCCGCGCCGCCCCCGAAGCCGCCGACGCGCGACCGCGGCGCGTCGACGGGAGTCATTCTCGTTGCCGACGACGACGAAGCGCTCCGCCCGCTTTTCGCCGAAGTGCTGAGCCGCCTCGGCTTCACGCCGGTCGTCACCGCCGATGGCGACGAAGCGCTCGCCGCCTTCACCGCAGAGCCGGAGCGGTTCACCGCCGCCCTCCTCTATCTCACCATGCCGGGCAAGGACGGCCTGCAGACGTTGCGCGAGCTGCGGCGCATCCGCGCCGAATTGCCGTGCGTCCTTGTCAGCGGCTACAGCGAACACGAGGCCCGCGCGCGCGGCGACGTGCGCGAGTTCACCGACTTCCTGCAAAAGCCGTTCACACCCGAAAGCTTGAACGCCGTGCTCCGCCGCGCCACGAGTAGGGTGTGACCGCTCACGCTCTTCCGGCCCGGCCATGACCGAGCCGCTCCGCGATCCCTACTCCGCCCTCCGCCACGCCGGTTACCGGAGGTTTCTGGTCGGCAATTTCCTCGCCAACGTCGGACGCCAGGCCGTCAGCGTCGCCGCCACGTGGCAAATCTACCAATGGACGCACTCCGCAACGGCGCTGGGGCTCGTCGGTCTCGTGAACGTCGTGCCGCTGCTCGTGTTCGTGCTGCCGGCCGGCGTGTGGGCCGACCGCGTCGATCGGCGGCGGATCATTTCGCGCTGTCTGCTTGGTTCAGCGGTCCTCTCGCTCGCGCTCGCCGTCGTGACCCAGCTCCACGACGCGATCCCGCCCAGCGCCGCACTCGACTCCGCCAACCACGCTCTCCGCGCGGTGGCGCTCCTGTTCGAACGCCACGCCGATCCTGCGACGCTGAACTTCACCAATCCCGCGCTGCCGATCGTCTACACGCTCCTCTTCCTGCACGCCATCGTGCGCGTCGTCGCCGGACCGGCGCGCGGAGCGATCGTGCCGCAGCTCGTGCCCGCCGCCGCGCTGAGCAACGCCGTGACGTGGAGTTCGAGCCTCTTCGAACTTTCCACCGTGATCGGTCCCGCGCTCGGCGGTGCCATCGTGGCGTTCTCGAGCTACACGTTCGTCTACGCCTTCGACGTCCTCTGCGCGCTCGCCCTCGTGTTCGCGCTCATGGGCGTGCAATTGCCGCCGCGCACCACCGACGCGCAACGCCCGGCGGCGCCCGGCATGTTCGCCGGCGCGCGATTCATCTGGCGCCACCCGCCGATTCTCGGCGCCCTCGCGCTCGACCTGTTCGCTGTGGTCCTCGGCGGAGCCATCGCGCTGCTGCCGATCTACGCGGATGAGATTCTTCACGTCGGCCCCGCCGTGCTCGGCTGGCTGCGAGCCGCGCCGTCACTCGGAGCCATCACGATGGCCTTCGTCGTCGCGCATCGCCGGCCGTTTGCGCGGCCCGGGATCGTCATGCTCTGGTCCGTCGCGGGTTTCGGCGCCGCGGTCACGCTCTTCTCGCTTTCGACTTCGCTCTGGCTCTCGCTCGTCGCGTTGTTCCTGAGCGGCGCGTTCGACAACGTCAGCGTCGTGATCCGCCACTCCGTCGTGCAACTCCTGACGCCGGACGCGCTGCGCGGCCGCGTGACGTCCGTGAACCAATTGTTCATCGGCTGCTCGAACGAGATTTCCGCTCTCCGCGCCGGACTGATGGCCGCCCTGTTCGGACCGGTTCTCGCCGGGTCGGCCGGTGGCGCGGGCACCATCGCGGTCACGATTGCCGCCGCGCTGATCTGGCCCGCGTTGCGCGTGCTGCCTCCGCTCGCGCAACTCGCGCCCTCCTCCGCCGAAACTCCAAGCGCCAAGAAAAACAATTAGACACCAGCGCGCCGTTCCCGCTAGCTTGGCCGCGCACCCCCGCATGCAACAGCAGCGCAAGTCATGGATGGTTCTCAGTTTGGTCATTGCCCTGATTTCGGCGCTCGCCGGGATCATCCTGCAAGATGACCTGCGGGAAAAACTCGGGACGAACTACTACGTCCTGTCCCTCGCCATCATCGGGTGCGTGCTGCTCGTGCTGAGCGGCTACCTGTGGGATCGCACGATGGTCACGCGGTTGCGCGCGCTCGGCTCGCAGGCGAAGGCGATCCAGCCGGATGCCGCCATCGATGAGCCGACGAAGGAGGACGAGGTCGGTCACGATGAAATCATCGGCCTCGCCCGTCAGATCGAGCGTATGGCGCGCTCGCTCCAGCGCGTGGAGGCGAGCTACCGCGGCATCGTCGAGGATCAGTTCGACCTCATCTGCCGCTACAAACCCGACGGCACGCTCACCTTCGTCAACGGCGCCTACTGCCGCTTCTACGGCCGCAAACGCAGCGAGTTGATCGGCCAGCCCTTCGCGGGCATGGCCACGAGCAGCAAAATCCCCTGGAACAGCGATCCCGCCATCCAAACCTACGAGCAGGAGATCAAGGGCGCGACCAGCACCACGTGGCTGCAGTGGATCGTGCGCGAGATCTACGACAACGATCACCGCATCGTCGAATATCAGGCCGTCGCGCACGACATCACCGCCCGCAAGATGGCCGAGGTCGCACTGCTCCGCGCCAAGGACGCCGCCGAAGCCGCCAACCGCGCCAAGGGCGAGTTCCTCGCCATCGTCAGCCACGAGATCCGCAACCCCATCAGCGGCGTCATCGGCTTTGCCAATCTCCTCGACGGCGCGAACCTCACCGCCGAACAACGCGAATACGTCACGCTGATCCGCAACAGCGGCGACTCGCTGCTCTTCCTCATCAACGACATTCTCGACTTCTCCAAGATCGAAGCCGGCAAGATCGAGTTGGAGAACGAGCCGTTTTCGCCCCGCACCTGCATCGAGGAAGTCGTCGCGTTCTTCCGCCCGAAAGCCGCCGCCGCCTCGCTCGGCCTCGAGACCCGCGTCGCGCCCGACGTGCCCGCCATCGTCAGCGGCGACGTCTACCGCCTGCGCCAGATTCTGATCAATCTGGTGGGCAACGCCGTGAAGTTCACCAAGCGCGGCGGAGTGACCATCCAGCTCGAAGCCGTCGCGCCCGACGACCTTTCCGACACCTTGCTGCTGCGCTTCACGATCCACGACACCGGCATCGGCATTTCGGCCGAACAAGCCGCCCGCCTCTTCAAGGCCTACGCCCAAGCCGACGCGGGCACCGCGCGGCGCTACGGCGGCACCGGGCTCGGCCTCATCATCTGCAAACGCCTCACCGAGCTGATGGGCGGCACCATCTGGGTCGAAAGCACGC
The DNA here is from genome assembly GCA_016217545.1 of Opitutia bacterium. NCBI lineage: Bacteria > Pseudomonadati > Verrucomicrobiota > Opitutia > Opitutia bacterium. Next base: position 717,593 of record JACRHT010000016.1, read on the forward strand.
CGAACCTCGGTTCGAAATTCTTCTTCGTGGTCCGGGTTAAACAACCCGTGCCGGCGAGCGTCTGAGCCACTGCCCGCCGCTCAAACTCTTCGGGATCAACGATCCAGAGTGGAGGTGCGGGGCGGAATCGAACCGCCGAATAGAGCTTTTGCAGAGCTCGGCCTTACCACTTGGCTACCGCACCGGAGCAAAATCGGCCGGCAACTTGGGCCATCTCCCGGACGTGCGCAAGAACTGAAATTCGGACCCGCATTTTCCCGGGCGGACCTACCTTTCGAAGCCGTCAGCGGACCGATAATCCGCACAACACCTTGCCTCGCGCCCTAGATGGAGCCCGGCCGGCGTCCGCGGGAGGAATCGCCTCAATTTCGCTCCCAACGAGCCGATTGGGACGGCATCGTTGAGGCGCTCGCTCGCCGAGCGCCTCCGCGTTTCCCTCCTGTCCCCAATGGCCAACGTCCTACTGGTCGACCCTAACGACGTGGCGAGAAAAGCCATGCAAGGCATTCTCGCCCGGGGAGGCCATCGCTTCGCGGCGGCGAACAGCATCCCGGAAGCGTTCGCCCTCCTGCGCCGCAACGTGCGCGTGGACCTGATCTTCGCGGAATTGCGGCTCAAAGGCGACGGCGGCCTCGCCCTCGTGCGCCAGCTCAAAGCCGACCGCCTGCTCAGTTCGCTGCCCGTGGTGATCTACACGGAGCACCCCGACCGGGACAGCGTGAAGCGCGCCATCGAGCTGCACGTCCAGAATTTCCTCATCAAACCCTATAACGACGACGACATCTTCAAGGAGATCGAGAAAGCCGTCGCCACACCGTGGCGCGCCTCGCACTTCGAGGAGGAAAAGGCCTTCTGCCGACTCGTCGGTATCACGCCGGCCGAGCTTGGCCAAAAGCTGGCCGCGCTGCGCGACGCCGTGCCGCTCATCCGCACCGAGGTGGAAAGAGGCACGGCCTTGCGCGACCACCACATCGTCGCCGCGGCCGTGCAAGCGCTCCGCGAGCAAGGCGAGGCCGCGGGCGCGTGGGGACTCGTTGAGGTGCTGAACCAGCTCACGGATCACACCTCAGCCGGGCAATGGCTGCCGGTCCAAGCGGATCTGGCGCAGATCGAATTCGCCGGCGAACTCATCTCGCACTGGATCGACGCCCGCCGGCTCTGCCCTGACTTCATCGCGGGGGAGGAACCCACGCCCACCAATCCAGCGCTCGAACGCGAACGCCGCGCCTGGCTCGCCGCCCCAGGTGAAGGCCGCTGTCCGGTCGTGGACTGGACTCAATTGGTCCGCGAAGCCCTCGCGCTGCCCGGCGCGCCGGTGATCGATTCCGCCGTGGCCGGTTTCCAGATGATCGCGAACGGCCATCCATCGTGCATCAATCCGCTGATGGACCTCGTCGCGCGCGATCCGGGCCTGACGGCGCAGATGCTGGTCGCCGCCAACCGCGCGCATCCCTCAGCCGAGGAATTCAATCGCATCGAGGATGCCCGCCTCGCCATCGGCCAGCTCGGAGAGATGCGTCTGCAGGAGGAGGCGCGCCGGCTGGTCGTGATCGACAGCCGCACTTTTAGCCTGGAGCCCGCGCTGAGTTGGGCGAGCTATTGGACATTCCAGCGCGCCGTGGCGCGCGTCGCTCAGCTGCTCTGCAAGGAACTCGAATTCTACAGCCTCGAAGCCACCGCGCGCACCGCCGGGCAGATGCACGACCTCGGCCTCATGCTGCTGGCTCGCCTCCGCCCCGCCGGATTTCAAGCGGTGCTCGAACACGCCCGCATCCATCGCCAGCCGCTGCGCGAAGTGGAGAAACTCTTCCTCGGCGGAACCACGCCGCAGCTCGCCACCGCGTTCGCGGAGCAGTTCGGCCTCTCGCGCCGCTTCAAGAACGTCCTGCGCTGGATCGAACATCCCGCCGAGGCGCGCGAGGACCAGCCGCTCGTGGCGATCATCTCGCTGTCGCGCCATCTGTGCCGCTGGAACGAGGTCGGCACGTCCGGCGACCCGCTGCCGGAATCGATGCCTGCCTTGGAGCAAACGGAGGAGTGGACGATCCTGCGCGAGGGCCTCTATCCGAGCTTCAACTTCCAGAAGTTCGAACAAAAGGTGCACTCTCACTGTGAGCAGCTGCGCGCGGAACTCTCCGGGCATGAGTCGGGCACGGTCCGCGAGCTGATTTCCGCCGACAACACGCGCTAACCGCAGTCCGCGCGACCCAACGCGAGCGCCCTCTCGAGCGGCGAAAAAGAAAAACGGAGCAACCGTGTCCGGCTGCTCCGTCAATAGATCGGAAGAACGCGAAGACCGACGCTCAGTTCGTCACGTCGAACGTCGTGCTGTGGTCGCGGATCGGCAGGTAGACCTTATACCACGCTTCTTGGGCGGGGCTCTTCGTGTAGTTCTTCAGCGCGTCGGCGTCCTTGAACTCCATCGCGATCACGTGGGTGCGCTCGCCCTGCTGTTTCAGGGTCTTCGTCCAAACGTGCAACACACCCGGATAGGCTGCCGGGATGGCCTGCGCGCCATCGAGAGCGGCTTGGATCTGTTCGGGAGTGGTGCCGGCTTTCCACGTCACGGTGACGACGTGAAGAACGGTCTTCGGGGCGGAGTCGGCAGCAAAGGCGGCGGATGCGAAGAGGCAGGCCGCGCCAGCGAGAAGGACAGTGAGGAATTTCTTCATAGGGTAAGGGAAACGTGCGCGGTTCGCCTCGCCGCGCAAGCCCGCTTCGACGAAACCCACCGTTCGCCAGTATCACGCGACTCAGAGCGAAAGCCGCGCCTCCCTCCCCACATCCACCGCGAACTCCGCTTCACGCGCCTCGTTACGCGAGTCGCCACACATCTCCAGGCTCAATCTGACAGACAACGTCCTGACGACTCACACCTAGAGCGCGCCTTCAAATTGTCACTGCAAGGAGTCCCGCCGAGCAGGACGACGAAGCCACCGAGCGAAGCGACAGCATGACATCCAACTGGATCGCCACGGCCCGCTCTGCGGGCCTCGCGATGACAAGGCATTTTGAAGACGCACCTCAGGGCTTTTCCAATTCAGCCGCGAGAGCGAACACCTCATCGAGGAAGCCGGGTTTGAACTTCTCGAGCTGGCTGTGCGGCCACTTGGACGGATCCGCGTTGTAGGGCGCGATGTAGGCGAGTCCCTTTTTGAGACTCGCACCGCTCGGCGCCTCGTAACGCCAGAGGTCGATGCCCACCGAGCGCGCCAAGCGCGCGAGCGTGAGCTGCGCCTCGAGATTGAAGCGGCTGTAGCCGAGCGCATCCTGCCGCGCGAGTTCCTCGGGCTGGCTGCCGTCGGGCTTGAACTGCGCGGCGATGCGCGCCTTGTTCTCTTCGAAAATCCGTCGCGCGTCGTCCTCCCGGCCGAGGTAGAGCGCGATGCCAGCGGCTTGGACGAGGAACCACGTGCCATGGTTGTTCTCGGCGGCGTGCTCCTTGCGGGCGTTCTTCGCGGTCTGCAGCCAGCGATAGTAGTCCTCGAACCACGCGCGCACCGCGCGCGATTCATCGGCGGTGAGCGCGGGAGAGCCGGCGAGCAAACGCACCGCATCGGCGGCCCACGCGAGCTGCCGGCCGTCGAGGATGCCAGAAGAGCTGCCGCGATTGCCGTCGTGGCCCAGGCGGACCTGCGCGTAGTCGAGAGAGGGATTCATGCGCGTGGCCGGCGTGGCGAACCAGGCGCGCAACCATTCGCCAGCGCGCCGGGCGGCGGCTTCGTCGTGGTTCCTCGACCAAGCGAGCGCGAGCGTCGACACCGCGCCGGTGAATTTCCACAGGCGATTGTTGTCGCCTGCTTCCACGCGCTCGCGGTTGTGGTGACCGTCGTGGCGCACGTAGGGCAACCCGTCGGGCTTCGCGGGATCCGGCCACCAGTAACGCGCATAGCTGACGTAGTCGTGCGCGTCGCCGGTGGGCGACGGCGTCGGCTTGTCGACGATGGTGCGGATCGGCAGCTCGAGTGCCTTTTTGACTTCCGCACTGAAGGCCGCGTCGGAGCGACGATCGAGATCGACCAGGAGCGGACGAACGGGTTGCGCGAACGCAAAGAGAGGTGCCGCCACAGCGGCGGCGAGGCACAGCAATTTCATTGGGGAAAAAGACGGCGCGCGAGGCCGCGCGGTCACGCGCTCAGGCGCGAAAAGCGGGATCGAGTTCGAGGCGGAAGTAGCCGCGAGCGTTGGCGAAGCAGATGTTCTTCACCATGCCGCCGACGAGCTCGCGATCCGCGGGGATTTCGCCACGCTCGACCATGCCGCCGAGCAGATTGCAGAGCACGCGGCGGAAATACTCGTGACGCGTGTAGCTGAGGAACGAGCGCGAGTCCGTGAGCATGCCGACGAAGCGGCTGAGCAGACCGAGGTTCATGAGCGCGTTCATCTGCCACTCCATCGCTTCCTTCTGGTCGAGGAACCACCAGCCGGAACCGAACTGCATCTTACCGGCGACGGAGCCGTCCTGGAAATTGCCGATCATCGTCGCGAAGACGTAATTGTCGGCCGGGTTCAGGTTGTAGAGGACGGTGCGCGGCAGCTCGCCGGTGGAATCGAGCGCGTCGAGGTAGCGGCTGAGCGCGCGCGCTTGCGGGAAGTCGCCGATGCTGTCGAAACCCGTGTCGGGCCCGAGTTGCTTGAGGAGGCGGGTGTTGTTGTTGCGCAGCGCGCCGAGGTGCAGCTGCTTCGTCCAGCCCTTCGCGGCGTCCCAGCGGCCGAACTCGAGCATGAGGAACGAGCCGAACTTCGCCCACTCTTCCGGCGTCGCGGCGCGACCGGCGCGCGCGGCGTCGAAAATCGATTTCGCCTCGGCAAGCGTGCACGGCTCGGCGAGCGCCTGCTCCATGCCGTGGTCCGAGAGGCGGCCACCGACGGCGTGGAAGTCGTCATGGCGCTTCTTCAGCGCGGCCAGCAGATCGTCGAAGGTTTTGACCGGCATGCCGGCGGCGCCACCAAGGCGTTCGAGCCACGCGTTGTAGGCCGCGGGCGCGTTCACGCCGAGCGCCTTGTCGGGGCGGAAGGTCGGATAGACGCGCGTCTTGAGGCCGAGCTGCTTGATGCGCTCGTGGTCGGCGAGCGAGTCGGCGGGATCGTCGGTCGTGCAGATGACGGCGACCTTGTTAGCGGCGAGGATGTCGTGCACGCGCATGCTCGCGAGTTTGGCGTTCGCAGCCTGCCAGATGGCGTCGGCGCTCTTCGGGTTGATGATCTCGTCGATGCCGAAGTAGCGCTTCAGCTCGAGATGCGACCAGTGGTAGAGCGGATTGCCCAGCGTGTGCGGGACGGCGGCGCACCACGCATCGAACTTCTCGCGCGGTGTCGCATCGCCGGTGCAGACGCGTTCCTGCACGCCGTTGGTGCGCATGGCGCGCCACTTGTAGTGGTCGCCGCCCAGCCAGATCTCGGAGAGATCGGCGAACGAGTGGTTGTCCGCGATCAGCTTCTGTGACAGGTGGCAGTGATAATCAAAAATCGGCTCGTCCTTGGCGAACGCGTGGTAGAGGTCGCGCGCGGTCGCGGTTTGCAGAAGAAAGTCGTCGTGAATGAACGGTTTCATGGGAAAAGTTTCTCAACCACGAATAGACACGAATTAACACGAATAGAACGCGCCCGCGTCTGATTCGTGTCCATTGGTGTTCATTCGTGGTTTCCTCCGTCAGCGGCTGATGTCGTTCAGCATCGCGTCCAGCGTCGTGTAGCTCGCGAGCAGTTTCGCGGCGGCGGCACAGCGTTCCGGCGAGGCGAGTCCGGTGTTTTCAGCGAGGAACAGAATGTAGGCGGCGATGCGCTTCGAGAACAGCAGGCGCGCCTCGGGGCTGATGGCGTAGAACCGCGCGCGCTGGCGGTAGCCGGCGGGCGTGTGGTCGCCGAGCGCGGCCTTCTCGGGTTTTCCGTCGGCGGCGAGCACGTAGAGGAAGTTGTATTCGAAAAACGTCATGTGCTCCGCGGACGGCGGCAGCGCGGCGAGCGCGGCGCGGCAAGTGGCGGGCGAAGCGAAGACGTCGACGGACTTGCCGCAGGCCGCGAGCGAAGTCGTGACGAACACACGGGCCATCTTCTGCTCCGTGGGATCGGCGCTGAACGCTCCGGCGACGGCCATGTCGACCGTGAATTGATACCATTCCTGCCAGAGCGCCGCGTCGGCGGCGTTCTTCGACTGCGAGAGCGCGACGCCCATTTCATAGGTGTAGCGGCCGGAGGTCTTGATCTCCAGATGACTGCCGGTGACGCGGCCCATGACTTGGTAGTTCTCTGCGGACTTGCCGGAGCCGGAGTGGAACCCGATCGAGACGCCGAACTTCCGGCAGACGTTCCACTGTGCCTCGATGAGCTTCGTGAGCGCGGCATTGTCGGGATACGGCGTGTTCTTCTGGAAGCCGAAAGCGGGGGCGACGAAGTTCACCGGCATGCCGAGCACTTCGCAGAGCGCGAGCATGATGGCCGTGGTTTCCGGCGTGGTGAGGCCGGGCAGCTCGTCGATCGAGAGTTCGCGGAGATACTTGCGGCCGACGTCGGTGGTGAACGCGGCGGCACGCGCGGCGGCGTATTTCTCGTCGCGGCGTTTCATCTTCTGCATCGGCGTCCAGACGGTCGCGAGGAGCGCGGTGAACGCGGCGTCATCGAGCTTCAGGCCGGCGGCGGCGACGCGCGCGCGGGTCTTCGCGACGATGTCGGCGGGGATCTGCGTGGCGTCGGCTTTCTGGTTGAGCGCGAGTTCGGGCGAGAGGTCGAAGGTGATGTAGCTGGCGAGCAGGCAGCCTTTGACGAGCGCGTCTTCGCGGACGTCGAACTTGCCACCGATGGGCTGGTGGTCGGCGTTGAACGACCACGCGACGCGACGGCGATGGAAACCGGTCTTGAGCTTCGAGAGGACGGAGCCGTGGCTCATACCCTCGACGCTCTGGCCTTGGTGCCCTTCGGGGACGTTGGTGCCGATGAAGGGGAACGGCACGGTATCGAGCCGGCCTTCGAGCATGGCGTCGACATCGTAGACGAGTTCGCGCGGGATCGAGTTTTGGTTCGCGGTGAGGCCGATTTCGAGGGCGCTCATCGCCCACTCCACCGCCGGCCAGTGCAGCGTCGTGAAACGCGCGCCGATGCCGAGCGTGCTCTGACCGAGCTTAGCGCCGGCCGTCGGGAAGATCGTCGAACCCGCGTCGTGCTCCTGGATGAGATTCTTGAGCGTGAGGAGATTCGCGAATGTCGCGGGGAAGAACGTCGCATCGCCGATCTTAACGCCCTCAGCGAGCGGCGCGCCGGAGCCGGCGAGTTTCCAGGCGCAGTCGCCCTGCGCGTTCTCCCACAGCGTCCACGTGCCCGCGGCGGTCGCGAAGGCACTCTTGGCGTATTCGCAGGCCTTGCCGGCGCGGAGATCGGTCTGCAGCCCGGCCCAATCGAGGCAGAAGTCGGGCGACACGCACGGGTTCTGCGCGATGCGGAGATTGTTCTGGAGGAGGAACGTGTTGATGGACATGGGGGGCGGGAGTAGTGAGTAGCGGGTAGCGAGTAGGACCGAACGGAGTTTGGCAGGGGTGGCTTTCGCGAATGCTCGCTACTCACTACCCGCTACTCGCTACTGTTTCAGATCGTCATGGCGTGGTAGCCGCCGTCGACGATGAGTTCCTCGCCGGTGATGAACGAGCCGGCGGCGTCGCTGGCGAGGAGGAGCGTCGCGCCGATGAGTTCGCGGGCTTCGCCGAAGCGCTTCATCGGCGTGTGGCCCATGATGTTCGCGACGCGGTCAGGCGTGAGGACCTTGCGGTTTTGCTCGGCGGGGAAAAAGCCCGGGACGAGGACGTTGACGCGCACCTTGGCCGGAGCCCACTCGCGCGCGAGATTGAGCGTGAGGTTGTGCACAGCGCCCTTGGTGGCGGAGTAAGTGAAGACGCGCGACAGCGGCACGACGCCGGACATCGAGCCGAGGTTGATGATCGAGCCACCCTGGCCGCGATCGACGAGGTATTTGCCGAAGACCTGGCAGCCGAGGAAAACGCCCTTGAGGTTCACGCGCACGATGCGATCGAACTCCTCCTCGGTGATGTCGAAGTAAGGCGTGGCGGAGTTCACGCCCGCGCCGTTGACGACGATGTCGATGCGGCCGGAACGGCCGATCACGGCGTCGCGCAAGCCCTCGAGTTCGATCTTGCTGGTGGCTTCGGCGGCGTAGAACCACGCCTTGCCGCCGGCCGCGGCGATCTTGTCGAGACGCGCCTGGGCCTTGTCGATGTTGCGCCCGACGAGGACGACTTCGGCGCCCGCGCCGGCGAGGCCTTCGGCCATCGCGCCGCAGAGTTCGCCGGTGCCGCCGATGACGACGGCAACTTTGCCGTGCAGGCCGAAGAGGGAGGAGAGGTAGTCGTGGTGGTTCATGCGTGAAGAGGAGTGACGACCAAGCGCGAGCGTGGGGTGACGCTCAGGGCTGCAGCTTGGCCTTCCATGATCGGTAGGCCTTCAGAACGGACCGAGGTTGCTCGGAATACCAGCCGTAGCCGTTCCGGCGCTCGAGTTCGATCTCGTTGACATCGTAGTGCACGACCGAGTCACGGCCCATGAACACGGGCCGATCGGTGCCGAGTTCGTAGAACCGCGCCCAAGTGTCCGGCGCGGCGGGATCCCTTTCGGCAAAGCGCTCCATGCCCGTCGCCGTGGGCTTCTCGGTCCAGCGGATGCCGTGCACCGGAGTCTTCTCGAACCAAGCGACGGCTGCGTCGACGGCGCGGACGATTTCCGGCCACGGCCGCGGCAGGCTCATCAGAAAGTTGACGATCGTGGCGCTCTCGCGACTGGCGATGGAGGGAGGCTCGAACTTGCGGGCCCAGGCGGGCGCGAACGTCGTTTCATCGTGCTGCGCGCACCACGCGGTGAGTATCCCGTTCTGCACAATCTGGCACTTGAGAATGCAGTCGACGCCGCGCGCGACGGCAGCGCGGGCTTTCTCGCGGCGCGCGTCATCGACCCATGAAAACGGTTCACTCCCCTCGCCCACCGCGCGCAGGACCTCGAGCACGCGGACCATCGCGTCGTCGTTGAACGTGATGTGGGTGTAGTAGCCTTTGCGCAGCGGGAAATACTGCGGCCAGCCGCCATTCGGATATTGCGCGGCGAGCAGGTAATCGATGCCCCGCTCGGCCGCGGCGCGGTAGCGCGGCTCCTGCGTCGCGACGTAGGAACGGGCGAGGAATTTGATCTGCGTGGTCGTGGCGCCGTTGTCGATTGTCGCGTCGTCGTGCGCGCGCTCTTCGAGTTCCGCCCGCTCGGCGGACGTGAGCGGCTTGGCCATGTCGATGTTCTTGGGCCAGCCGCCTGACGGGTATTGGTAGAGCAGCAGGTTCTCCGCAATCGCGCGGCCCTGCTCGCCGGCGAGCCACTTCGCGTCGCGCGGCAGGCGTTCGGACCATTTCACGGACTCGACCGCGCCGAGCGGCGCGGCGAGCACGAGGCAAAGCGCGAGGAAGCGGAGCGTCATTTAGGCCTCGTCGAGTTTGACGAGTTGGAACTTCGGCACGAGCAGGTGCATGACGACCCACGCGACGATGTAGGCGGTGCCGCACACGACGAACAGGATGCCGTAGCCGACCTCGATCTTGCCGAGGGTCGTGTAGTGCGCGAGCAACAGACCCGCCGCGCGGGCGATGAGGATGCCGCCAATGCCGCCCGCCATGCCGCCGATGCCGGTGACCGACGCCACGGCGCGTTTCGGGAACATGTCGGAGACGGTCGTGAAGATGTTGGCCGACCAGGCTTGGTGCGCCGCGCAGGCGACGCCGATGGTCAGCACCGCGAGCCAGATGTCGATTTCGCCGAGACGGGAGGCGAAGAGCACGGTCAGCGGCCCGAGCGCGAAGATGAACATCGAGAGCTTGCGCGCCTTGTTCAGGTCCATGCCGCCGTTCGCGAAACGTTTCGGCAGCCAGCCGCCGAAGATCGAGCCGACTGTGGAGATCGAGTAGACGACCGCCACGGCCACGGTCCAGCTGATGAAGCCGGGCACTTCAGAGCTCGGGCCGGTGAAGCCGGGATGCGCGGCCTTGAACGCGGTGATCTTGCGCGCGTTTTCCTCGTTCAGGAACGCCGGGAGCCAGAACATGTAGAACCACCAAATCGGATCGGTGAGGAATTTGCCGAAGAAGAACGCCCACGTCTGGCGGAAGCCGAGGAGCTTGAACCAGCTGACCTTCGCGACCGGGGCACCCGCGACGGCAGCCGGGGCGTCGTCCTTGTCGCTGTGGATGTAGTCGTATTCGGCCTGGGTGAGTTGGCCGTTCTTGAGCTTCGCGGCCGGAGAGTCGTAGGTGCGATACCAGAAGAACAGCCAGAGCAGACCGACGGCGCCGGTGAGGATGAACGCCCATTCCCAACCCCACCACTCGGCGATGTAGGGCACGGTGATGGGGGCGACGATCGCACCGACGTTGGCGCCGGAGTTGTAGAGGCCGGTGGCGAGCGCGCGCTCCTTCTTCGGGAACCACTCGGCCATGGTCTTGTTGGCGGCGGGGAAATTGCCCGACTCGGTGAGACCGAGCGCGGCGCGCCAGAAACCGAAGCTCCACGTGTGGTGGCCGAAGGCGTGGCCGATGGCCGCGATGCTCCAGCCGATGAGCGAGTAGGCGTAGCCGGACTTTGTGCCGACCCAGTCGATGAACCGACCGGCGAAGATCATGCCGATCGCGTAGGTGAACTGGAAACAGATCACCACGGTCGAGTAGTTGAGCTCTTGCGCCGCCTTGTCGGCGCCGAAGACGCCGTCGGCGGAGAGGATCGGCTTGAGGAGGCCGAGCACGTTACGGTCGAGGTAGTTGACCGTGGTGGCGAAGAAAACGAGCGCGCAGATCGTCCAGCGATAGCGGCCGATCTGTTGATTAATTTCTTCAAGTCTGCTCATGGGGGTCGGGGGTTGGGGAACAGCGCTCATTTGCTTTCGGGGCTGGGAACGGAGTTGAGGCCCTTCGGCATTTTCTTGGGAGATAGCGTGACGTTGGTGAAGGTAACAGAACCGGCGTGCTCGACGACCTCGGGTTCAGTCAAATCGTTGAACTGGGAGTTCTTCACTCGGATATTCTCGATCACCCCGTTCGGGATGCCGCGGATGTAAAGCGCGCGCGGGCTGGCGGAGCTGGTGATGTTCTCGAGCTGGACGTTGCGGACAATGGGCCGAAAGTCGCCCTTGGCGCCCTCCTCGTAGCGGAAATCGATCGTGAGGACGGCTTCGCCGACGTGGCCGACGCGGATGTTGCGCGCGAAGACGTTTTCGAGCGTGCCGCCGCGCACGGCGTTGTTCTTGAAGCGCAGGGCGCGATCGAGGTTGGGGCTGTCCATCTCGCAGTTCTCCACGAAGATGTTGCGGATGCCGCCGGAGCATTCGGAACCGAGGACCACGCCACCGTGGCCGTCGAGCATCTTGGAGTTGCGGATGACCATGTTCTCGGTCGGCACGCCGACGCGGCGGCCGTCGCCGTTGCGGCCAGACTTGATTGCGATGCAGTCGTCGCCGGTGTCGAACACGCAATCCTCGACGAGGATGTCGCGTGACGACTCGGGGTCGCAGCCGTCGTTGTTCGGGCCGTGTGAGTGGATTTTCACGCCGCGCACGGTGATGTTCTGCGAGAGCACGGGATGGATTTCCCACATCGGCGAACGGATGATCGTGACGCCCTCGATGAGGATGTTCTTGCAGCGGTAAGGCTGAATGAAATTCGGGCGGAGATGATCCTCGGGGCCGAAGACGCGCTCAGCAACGGGGACGTTGGTCTCGCCCATCTTCAGCAGTTTCTCGCGGGCGATGCGCTGACGCGGGGCGACGCCGGGTTCCTTCTTGTTCCATCCCCACCAGTTGTCCCAGTCGGCCTGGCCGTCGAGCGTGCCTTCGCCGGTGATGGCGATGTTCTCCTGCTCCCAGGCGTAGATGAGCGGCGAGACGTTCATCAGCTCCACGCCTTCCCAGCGCGTGAAGACAATGGGGTATTTCTTCGGGTCGGTGAGAAACTTGAGCGTCGCGCCCTTGCTGACGTGGAGGTTGACGTTGCTCTTGAGGTGGATGGCACCGGTGAACCATTCGCCGGCGGGAATCACCACGCGACCGCCGCCCGCGGCGTTGGCGGCGGCGATGGCCTTGGTGATCGCGTCACTGCTGTCGGGCGAGCCAGCAGCGGTGCCAAAATCCGTGATCGGAAAATCCTTCGCGGGGAACGTCGGGGCCTTGATGCGGGCGAGGACGCGCTCGTAGTCATCCCAACCGCGCGCCTGAAATGAAGCAGACGCCGCGGCCGATTTGGTCGCGACCATCTTTTCGACTTCGATGCCGGCGAGGATGAACGGGCCGGTGCCCTTCGCGTCGTTGTCGACGATGGGCTCGCTGATGTAATAGTCGAACGAGCCGTCACGCGGGCGGCCGTTGGCCATCGTGTAACCGAGGCCGGCGCCCTGGCAGATTTGCGTGAGGCGGATGGAGCCGTCGGAGTTGGACTTGATGAGCGTGTCGAGGATGCCTTGGTAGCCCTTGAGGATCGCGGCTTCGTATTTTTCGCGCGGCAGGTAGCCCTTGTTCACGGCTTTCGCGAGCGCGTAGACGAACATCGAGGAGCCGGAACCTTCGAGGTAATTGCCCTGGCGCGTGCCGAGGTTGGTGATCTGCCACCAGACGCCGGTCTTCGGGTCCTGCCAGCGAACGACGCCGTCGGCGAGGCGCTTCAGGATGCCGACGATGTGATCGATCTCCGGCTGGCTGACCGGCATATAGTCGAGCGAGTCGACGATCGCCATCGCATACCATCCGATGGCGCGGCTCCAGAAGTGCGGCGAGTAACCGGTCTGTTTGTCCGCCCAGCTCTGCGCCTTGGCTTCGTCCCACGCGTGCCAGAAAAGGCCGGTCGCGGGATCGTAGCTGTGCGCGTCCATCAGGACGATCTGCTTCGCGACGTCGTCGAAGAGGGCCGGCTCGTTGAACTCCACGGCGTATTGCGCGAGGAACGGCGAGGCCATGTAGAGGCCGTCGAGCCACATCTGGTGCGGATAACGCTTCTTGTGCCAGAAGCCGCCCTCGCTCGTGCGCGGGTGCCGCCGCATCTGGTCGCGCAGCGCCTGCACAGCCTTCACGTAGGCGGGGCTCTTTTCGCCGCGCGCGATGGCGGCGAGGAGCACTTTGCCCGGCGGGATATTGTCGATGTTGTAGTCTTCCTCCTTGTAGCCGGCGATGACGCCGTCGGTGTTGACGTGCGAGGCGACGGCGCGCGTGCCGAATTGCGTGTAGGCCGCGTTGCCCGTCGTGTCGCCGAGGCGAACCAAGCTGAGCGCGAGCACACCGGGCGAATAATCCCAGCGCGCGCGCGGGTTCGAGCCGCCGGCCTCGAGCGCGTTGCCGAGGCGCTTCATCTCGGAATCGGCGAGGCGCTGCGACCACTCGAGCGGCGTGGCGCCGTTGAATTTCTGCGGAGCGTCGGCCGCGAGCGAGCGGGCAACGAGACCGAAAACAACAGCGAGAGCAAACAGGGTGCGGGTGAACTTCATAACAGCAGAGGTGACGGAAGGATTATTGGCCGAGGCGGATCATCTCGCGGCCGGCGAGCAGGAAGGCGCCGACGCCGTAGGGTTCGGTGGAGTTTTCGTCGAAGGTGACCGGCGTGAAACCAACCGGCTGCACATGCGTGAGACGGCCATCGGGCTTCACACACGCGAGGAGCGCGGACCAGGCTTTGCGGACGGTCGGCTCGAACTTGGCGCGATCGAGGATTCCCTCGTTGATGCCCCACGCGATGCCGTAGCAGAAGAAACCGGTGCCGCTGCTTTCCTGCATCGGGTAGCTCTGCGGATCGAGCATGCTCGCGCGCCAGTAGCCGTCGGGGTTTTGCAACGCGGCGATGCGCTCGGACATCTCGCGGAACTGCTGCACGAATTTCGCGCGTGCGGGATGATCCGCGGGCATCGCCTGCAACATGCGGACGAGGCCGCCGAGCACCCAGCCGTTGCCGCGCGCCCAGAAAACCTTGGCGCCGTTCTTCTCGAGTTTCGGGAAGATGGAGCTGTCGCGGAAATAGAGGCGCTCGCTGCGGTCGTAAAGGTAGTCGGAGGTCACCCACCATTTCGTGACGGCGAACTCGAGATACTTCGCGTCCCCGGTGAACTGCGTGAGCTTGGCCCACGCGGGCGGCGACATGAAGAGCGCGTCGCACCACGACCAGCGGTCGGTGTGGCCGGGATTCTTCTTCGAATCGAAGAGGAGGTTGTCGTCCTTTTGGTGCGCGAGGATGTAGTCGAAGCGCTCGCGCATCGGCGCGATCATGCGCGTGTCCTTGGTCGCGCGATAGAGGTCGGCATAGGTCTGGCCGACCGCGTGGTCGTCGGCGTGGTAGATGCGCTCGCCGAGTTTCCAGGCGTTCCCCTCGCCCATCTTGACCATCGCGTCGCGGAAACGCGGGCTGGGCGAGACCTCAACCAGCGCCATCACGCCGGCGTAGAACGCGGCGTTGTGCCAGTCGGTGGATTTCCACTTGGGCGCGGGATTGGCGAGCTGCCAGTCGGCGACTCGCTCCATCACGGTTAAGGTTGATTCGGTGGCCGGCGCAGCGAGCGCCGCAGACAACAGGAACGCGCAACAGAGGAGTCGTTTCATGCGGAATCAGTTCGGGGTGAGGGTAACGGAAACAGGGGCGCGCGCACGCGCGGCGGCGTTGGCGACGTAGTCTTTCCAAGCCTGGTAAGTGGTGAACTCGCCGGCCTTGGACCAACCGGCGCCGGCGAAGTAGCGGAGCGATTGGCCCGCGGCGACCTTGGCGAGCACGAGTTGGTTGCGATCGTCCTCGGCGAAGCCTTGGAACGCGTCCGAGGCGACGAGGATTGCGGTGCCGAGCGCGCCGTTGGTCTTCTGCTCGACCCATTGCGTGATCGAGCCGTCGGCCGGTGTGGGCGTCGTCGCGATCTTCGGCTCCTGGCCTTTGTCAGCGGGCGTCTTGTTCAGGCCGATGCCGATGACGACTTCCTTCGCACCGGTGATCTGGAAGGTGCTGTCGATCTGATCGAGATTGTGCCCGGCATCGACGGTGAAGCGCTTAACCTCGGAAACCATCACGCCGTTGGCCATCCACGTGTCGTAGGTGAGCTCGAAGATCGCGCGGACCGGACCATTCGCGATGACCTTCCACGATTTGTAGTTTCGGCCAACCCAGAGCGTCTTGCCGTCCCACACGCCGAGGCCGCCGCAGCCGCGCGACGGGCCGACGTTATACATGTCCATGCCCTCGCCCTCGTCCTTGTGGTAGTGGTCGTGGCCCTTGTTATACCAGCGGTCAACGATCGGGTAGCTCACGCGCTTGCACCAGATGTCGAGGCCGCTGGTGACGAGCACTTCCTTGGCGGCACCGTCCGCCGGAGCGGCGAGCGCGGGGCCGTAGGTGCGGTGTCCGATCTTGTCGTTTTCCCAGGCGAAGTCGTCGAGCCGTTCGGGCACGTAGCGCGCGAAGGCTTTTGAAGGAAACACGGGCGCGACGGTCTCGGTTTTCTCGACGGTGAACGTCGCGCTCTTCTCGCCGGCGGCGAAGTCGTGCTGGAAGATCAACTCGCCGTAAGCGATCCCCTCGCCTTTCGGATCCTTGGCCTGCGGGGCGACGTTGGTGACTTGGTAAGGGAGAACGTTGCCTTGCGCGTCCTTCACCGCGATGCGCTGCAGCAACGCGCCGGGGAGGTGTTTGTTGATCTCGGACCACGGGACGGTGATCGTCTCGGACGGGCGGGCGATGTCCAACGCGTGCGTGACGGTGAGCGTGATTTTCTCAGCCGCCAGCAGCGAGCTCGACAGCAAAGCGAGCCCGACGAACAGGAGTTGGGGTTTCATGGAAATTTGGGAAGGAGGCGGGAACTCAGAAAACGAACCGAGGAACCACGAATGGACACGAATGAACACCAATGGTCGTGAGGCGGGCAGCGTTTCGCTCCCATTCGTGTCCATTCGTGTCCATTCGTGGTTTCCACTTCGCCTCAGCGCGCGAGCCAGCCGCCGTCGACGGCGATCGTGTAGCCGTTGACGTAGTCGGACGCGGAGGACGCGAGGAAAACCACGGCACCCTTCAAGTCGTCGGGCGTGCCCCAGCGGCCCGCGGGGATGCGATCGAGGATGGCGGCGGAGCGCTTCTCGTCGGCGCGGAGCGGCGCGGTGTTGTCGGTCGCCATGTAGCCGGGCGCGATCGCGTTGCAGTTGATGCCCTTCGACGCGAGCTCGTTGGCGATGAGGCGCGTCAGGCCTTGCACGGCGCTCTTCGACGCGGTGTAGGACGGCACGCGGATGCCGCCTTGGAACGAGAGCATCGAGGCGATGTTGATGATCTTGCCCGTGCCGCCGCGCGAGACGACGTCGTTGCAGAACGCCTGGCTGAGGAAGAACACGGCGTCGATGTTGATGCCCATTACGTCGTCCCAGTCCTTCTCGGAGAACTTCACGAAGTCCTCGCGGCGGATGATGCCGGCGCAGTTCACGAGGATGTCGAGCGCGGGGAACGTCTGCTTCGCGGTGGCGATGACTTGCGGGATCGACGCGCGATCGCCGAGGTTGCCGACGACGGCGACGGCTTTGCTGCCGAGCGCCTGCACCTGCTTGACGGTGTCGTCCGCGGGCAGGATGTCGACGGCGACGATATTCGCGCCGGCTTCAGCGAGTGCGAGCGCCATGCCTTGACCGAGGCCGCGCGCGGCGCCAGTGACGACGGCGGTTTTTCCGGTGAGTTTGAAGGAGTCGAGGATGTTGCTCATGTGGGTGTGTGCAGGCGGGTGTGAAAATCAGCGCAGCGTCGCGATCGGCGCGGGATCCATGTCGGCGAAATCCTGATTCTCGCCGCCCATGCCCCAGATGAAGCCGTAACTGTCGGTGCCGGCGCCGCTGTGGATCGACCACGGCGGGGAGAGAACGGCTTCGTGGTCGCGGACGACGAGGTGGCGCGTCTCGTCGGGCTTGCCCATGAAGTGCATGACGGCGGCGCTGTTGGGGATGTTGAAATACATGTAGACCTCGGAGCGGCGCGTGTGCGTGTGCGGCGGCATCGTGTTCCAGATGCTGCCGGGCTGGAGGATCGTGAAGCCCATGACGAGCTGGCAGCTCTTGATGCCGCCGGCGTGGATGACCTTGTTGAGCCGGCGATCGTTCGCAGTGGCGGCCGCGCCGAGCGCGACGGCGTTGGCTGCGTCGTAGCGCGCGAGCGTCGTCGGGTAGGCGGCGTGCGCCGGATAGCTCAGCAGGTAGAACCGCGCGGGCTTCGTGGCGTCGGCCGAGGCGAACGAAATCGCCTGCGCGCCGCGGCCGACGTAGAGCGTGTCGAGGTTGGCCATCGCGTAGCGCTGGCCGTCGACGGTGACCGTGCCGTCGCCGCCGGTGTTGATGACGCCGAGTTCGCGGCGCTCGCAGAAAAATGCGGAGCGCAACTCCGCGGCGGCGGAGAGCGGGAGTTCGGCCGCCAAAGGCATAGCGCCGCCGATCACCGTGCGGTCGGTTTCCCAATAGCGCAGCGTGAGCTTGCCGGGTTGATACAGGTCCGTGACGAGGAACGCCTCGCGCAAAGCGGAGGTCGACATCGAGCCGTAGGTGCGGACGTCAGCAGCAGGGATCAGATCCATGAGATAGCGGGGCGGAAGTTCGGACAGCAGGGGGGGGACAGCAGGGAAACAGGGAACGAGAACAAAAGTTCGCTAATGAACTATCGGTTCATTTATGAATTTTGCCGCCTTTTGCGGCAAGCGCGAATTCCTCCAAAATCGGGAAAGAGCACCCCTCATTCGAGGGGTTGGCGGGAGCCGCAGCGAGGCGAGCGTCGTTCTCATCGTCGACTACCGGCCGCTCGCCGTCGGGTCCCAGGCATCCGCACCGCCGAGGACTGCGGCTGGCGTGTAGGAAGCCGCTTCGTCCGATGTGAGCTGGTGCGCCCAAGCCACGCGCGCGGCCGGCGCACCGCCCGGGCCGGTGCTGGCGAATTCGCCGTAGAACGTGGTCTTCTCGGCGTCGGGCTTGTTCCAGTTGTGCCAGCCCTCGGGACGCACGTTGGCGGACATCTCGGTGTGAAGGAACACGGTCTTGGCGAAGTTGCGCCACGGACGGCCGAGGTAGGTTTTCGCGCCCTCCGCGCCAGTGACCTTGCAATGGGAAAATACGTAGCCGTGCGCAGAGCCCTGCGGTGTCGACGCCGCGGTCAGGTAGCCGTCGCGCAGCGCGTGGATGTGGCAGCGCTCGAACCAGACCGTGGCGGCACCGAAGATGAAGTCGACGTGCCCCTCGATGTAGCAGTCCTCGAAGTAGTGGCGCCCGCGGTTGACGAGAATCGTGTCCTGCCAGCCGAGGAAGCGCACGCGGCGGAACTCGAGCCGGTCGCCGTCGGCGCGCAGCGCGAGGGCCTGGCCGACCGGACCCGCGGTGTTGGCGAGAGTGATGTTCTCCCACTGCATGCCGTCACCATCGATCTGCACCGTCGGTGTGCGGAACGTGCCGAGCGGTTTGCCGTCGGGGCCGGGCAGATTCGCATGGACGTTGAACTCGACGACCGTCTTCTCCGCGTCGTCGCCGACGATGCGCATCAGGCCGCGCTCGCGTTGCACGTAGATGCGCTCGTGGTAAGTGCCGGGCTTCACGCGAATGGTCCAGCGCGGCTGGGTCGAATCGGTGCGCATGGGCGCGGAGCTGATGGCGTCCTGCAACGACGTGTAATTGCCACTGCCGTCGAGCGCGACGACGGCGTCGGCTTTGATTTCACCTGCGTGAGCGAGCAGTGCGAGGGCCGAGAGCGCGAGAAACGAGCGGAGCATGTTAGAACAGGAGTCGAGTGCTGAAGGTGAGTTCGCGACCGGCGCCGAGGCGCGCGTTGCTGGCGACGAGGTCGCGGTCGAGGAGGTTGCGGATGCCCGCCTCCACTTCGAAAGTGCGCTTGGGCGTGCGCCAGGAATAGCCGCCGCTGGCGTGCAGCAGGCCGTAGCCGGGGTATTTCAAGAAGGTCCGGCGCGCATCGGCATAGTTCGCGACGTAGTTGCTGAGGTATTGTCCCGTCGCGGCGAAGAACGGTCCGCCCTTCGGGCCGGGGCGGCGGTAGCGCAGCTGGCTGTAAGCGGTGAGCGCCGGCAGGCGCGAGATGGCGCGTCCGATTTCCTGCGGCAGGTCGGGTGACGCAGTTGTGATCGCCTCCATGGCGACCACGCGCGTCGAGAAGGCAACGGCGGGATTCACCTGCCAGCGCACCTCGGCGCGGCCGCCGCGGTAGCGCTCCTCGCCCGCGGCGACGAGCTGCGGCTGCGTCTGGTTGGCGTCGAACACCGGATCGTCGTAGAGCGGGTTGCGGCGGGAAATGTGTTGGTTGTAGAGAACGAAACCGCTCGCGCTGAACTCCACGGCGCCCCGCTTCGAGCGTCCCTTCAAGCCGGCTTCGTAACCGAGCGTCGTCTCGTTGTCCTGGATGCGCCCGGTGCGCGAGTCGACGCGGGTCGACGGATCGAACGCCGTGCTGAGACTCGCGAACGCGAGCAGACGGCTGGGCTTCAGCTGCCAGTTGAGTCCGGCGTGATAGCTGACCTGCGACGCGCGGTCGCTGACGTGCGGGAAGAGCGCGGCGGGTTTGCGATCCTCGACGTGCAGCGAAACGCCGTCGTAACGCAGGCCCGTGGAAACGACGTAGCGGCCGCGCTGGAACGCCGCGCGATCGCTCAGCTCGAATGCGGTGTAGCCGGCGTATTCGGTGCGATCGTTCAGGATGCGGCTGAAGACGGCGGGATCGTAATCGGGGCGATAGTAGTCCGGCGCGTAGGGATTGAACTTCCGCACGGAGAGCGGGAGCGCGTCGCGCGCGGACGTCGGCAGCGCGCGGTCTTCGCGGCCGTATTCGCCCCACGTGTGGCTGCCGGAGGCGAGGAGCTTGTGCTCGGCGCCGAACGCGCGGAAGCGGTTGGTGAGTTCGAGCTGCAACGCGTAGGCGTGCTGCGGCTGCTCGATGTGGCGCGGCTCGCGCGTGCCTTCGAAGAGGCCGGTGTCGAGCGAGAGCACCGAGGTGGTGAAGCGGTCCTGCACGACGTCGCGCCACCACCCTTCCGCGTTGGCGCGGATGGCGAGCGTCTTGGTTGGGGCGCCATCGAACTGCACGCCGAGCACGGCGGCGCGGCGACGGATCGCAGCGTCGGGGCCGTTGGCGTTGAACTCCGCGAGCGGCAAATACGGGCCGGCGATCAGGCCGCCTTTGGGCCGATACTCGGGAATGCCCGGCGTGACGCGCGCGCGGATCTCACGGTAATCGGCGGAGACGAGCGTGCTGGCGGAGCGGCCGTGGCGCCACGTGACGGACGTGCTGACGGAAAGCGTTTCCTCACGGGTGAATTGTTCCGGGCCGGTGCGCCGCTGCCAATCGACGGCGAGGCGCTGCCAGAGTTTCTTTTTCACCAGCGGGCCGGTCGTCTCGAGCTGCGCGCGCTGGCGGTCGAGCGAGGTGAATTGGACCTCGGCGCGCTGGCGGTCCTTCGCCTGCGGGCGCGCGGTTTGCATGTCCTGGATGCCGCCCGGGGCGGCGCGGCCGAGGACGGGGACGAGCGGCCCTTGAATGACGACGGTGCGGGCGGTGTTGAGCGCGTCGTTGATGCCGAGCTGCGCAAAACCGTTGCGCATGACCGGCGTGGGGAAGCCGCGGAGGTTGAGCCGCTCTTCGCCCGTGATGCGGTCGGCGGGCGACGGAGTGCCGACGGCGTTGAGGTCGGCGCCGAGGTCGGACGCCATGTTCTCGTCGAGCTGCGTATCGACCGGCTTGATGAGGTCGTTGGCGAACGGCTCGTCGCGCATCTGTTCGTCGAGCGAGCCCATGCCGGTGGCGTCGTAGCCTTCGTCTTCGCTGGTCGCGGTGACGGCGAGCGGATCGAGTTTGAGGATCGGATCGACGATTGGCGCGGGCGCGGCGGTTTGCGCGACACCGAACGGTGCGGTGAAGCTCAGAAGGACGAGAGCGAGAGCGGAGCGAGCGGACATCGTGCGAAAACTAGCGGGAAGCGAGGGCTCCCCAAAGAGAAAAGTCCGCCAGGATGTTGGCCTGGCGGACCTCCCCTGCGGCGCGAGCCCACGAAGACCCGCGCCGCACCGTGTTGGCTGATGCCAATGCGGCAATTTTAGAAGGTGCCCTTGATGCCGAAGGAGAAGTTCACACCGAACTCTTCCCAGCGGAAACCGCGGGCGTAGCCGGGCGTATCCGGGTTGAAACGTTCGATGACCTGCTCCTTGTTCAGGACGTTGCGGGCGGCGGCGAAGAAGGTGAAGTGCTTGTTGAGCTGGTATTCGCCGCTGAGATCGAGATTCCAGCGCGGCTGGTAGTATTCGAAGAAGCCGGTGGTGGTGCCGTATTGCGCACCGGTCTGGATCGCGGCGGCGGTGGCGGACGTGCCCTTTTGGCGACCGCGGAAGTTCATGTTCGCGTTCACCACCCAGGGCTTCTTGGCGAAGCTGAGGCTGAAGTTGCCGGTCTTGGAGATGAAGCCGCGGAAGTCAGGCGTGTTGTCGCCCGAGAGGTGCAGGGCCGTGCCGTTGGCCTTGACCGTGAAGTAGCGACCCCAGCCCGGGAGGAACTTGAGCGGCTGGATGACGCTGAATTCCCAACCGCTGACCTTGGCGTCGCCCCCGTTGATCGTCGTGTTGACGGACCAGCCGACGTAGCGGGGATCGATGCCGAGTTCCTGCGCGAGAGCGGCGTCGACGACGCCACCGCGCGTTTGTCCAGAAGTCGCTGAGGTTTTTCTGGAAGGCGCCCACGATCATCTGGCCGCCCTTTTCCGGATAGTATTCGAGGGACAGGTCGAAGTTGTTCGCGGTCCAGGGCTTCAAGCCGGTGTTGCGGATGGTGAGCGAACCGGCCGCGGTCGGGTCGGTGTCGTTCTCGTCGATGGTGGTCGCGGGAATGATGTTCGCGTAATCCGGGCGGCCGAAGGTCTTCGCGTAAGCGGCGCGGAGGAGGAGGTTGTCGCGGATTTCGTAGGTGAGGTGCAGGCTCGGGTAGTAACCGTCATAGCTGCGGTCGGCCCTATAGCCGCGCTCGATGAGGGTCATGCCGAGTTCCTGCATCGTCGTGGTGGTGAACGTGCCCGTGGTGACGCCGCCCGTGCCCACGACGGTGCCGCTCGGGGTCTGGGTGTTCGTGGTGGTCGTCGCGCCCGCGGGGCCGGCAGAGGCCTTGCGGACGTATTGGATGCCGGCGAGCGTCGGATTGCCGTCGACGAGCGTGCCGTCGGCATTGCGCTCGAAGAGGACTTCGAAGCCGTTCTTCAGCGCGCCCTGGCCCTTGTCGTTAGTCTTCTCGTAACGGACGCCGCCGACGAAACGGAGCTTGCCGCGCAAGAGGCGGCCATCGATCTGCGCGTAGTAGGCGGTGACGCGCTCGGACATCTTTTCCGAGTTGTTGATGCGGTTCGTCTCGTTGGTGACGGCGTTCGTGGTGAAGTAGCCGGGGTTGGAGCGATAGACTTCGGCGAGCAGGTAGGGATTGATCCACTGGATCGACTTGGAGCCGAAACCGGAATCGCTGCCCTTATAGACGGTGTCGAGGAAAGCACCGGCGTTGTCGTCGGCCGTGTTGGAGACGCCGTCGGCGCCGACGTAGGTGTAGGACTCGGAATAGCGGCGATTGTCGCGGCCTTCCTCGCGGACTTCGCCGCCGAACTTCACGTTGACCGGAATGGTCCAGGAATCGAAGTGGCGCGCGACGTTCACGTGGCCGCTCTTCATGGTGGCCTTGCCGTCGATCGGGTCGTTCGAGGCGGTGGTGAGGCGGAAATTGTTCAGGTTGTAGGGATCGAGCACGTTGCCCGAGGCGTCCTTCGCCGTGATGTTCATGCCGCCGGGGAAGTTGAAGCCATCGGCGCGCAGGTTGGTGACGCCGACGAGGCTCGTGCCGACGTTGGCGAAGTGCCCGCGGGCGAGCGCGCGATACCAAGTGCGCGACTGGACGCCGTTGACGCCGGCATCGACATCCCACTCCGCGTTGTTCCATTTCCAAACGATGTTGCCGGCGGAGGTGTTGCCGAGCTTGTCGCGGAAGGAGCTGCCCTGGGTGACCGAGCCGCGGCCGGACGCCGCCTGCACGAAGTCGGAGCCCCAGGAGATCGGCGTGCCGGTGTTGGTGCTCGGGGTGCCGCTGGTGCCCATGTTGAAGTTCAGGTTACGATTGCCGAAGAAGGTCTTGTAGTAGTTGTCCTGGTAGGCGACCGAGAGCGTCTGGTTCTTCGTGAGCTTCCAGTCGGCCTTGATGCCGATCGAGGCGCGATTGGTGGTCTTGGGACCGTCCTGAATCTGCCATTGCTGCATGTAGGGGTTGGACGGTGTCGCGGCCGTGAGCGTGGTGGCGGAGCCGCCGGCGGGCGTGTAGGTGCCGCCGCCCTGCTGGAAGTTCCACGTCGGCTGCCAGCGATGCTGTTCGACGTGCTGATTGGACGAGAGTCCAGTGATGACGAGGCCGAAGCGGTCGTTGACCGGCAGCGTGTAGTCGAAATCGAAATTCGGGAGCACCTTGAACGTCTTCTTCACGCCGGGCCCGGGCGTCTTCTGGAGGATGTCCATGTTCTCCGAATTCATGTTCATGTAGACGCGGTAATTGAACTGCGCGCCTTTGCGCTCGAACGCGTTCTTCGAAATGAAGTTCACGGCACCGCCGAGGGAGTCGGCCGGGATGTCGGGCGTCGGCAGCTTGATGATTTCCGTGCGGGAGGTGTTGTTGATCGAAACCTGCTCGAACTCGAACACGCGATTGCTGCTGCCCGACGCGGAGGAAGTCAGGCGCATGCCGTCCCAGTAGACGTTGGAGAAATTGGAAGCGAAGCCGCGAACGGAAACCGTGCGCACGTCGGCGGCGACGTAATCGACCGAGACGCCGGGCAGGTATTTGAGGAACTCGCCGGGATTGCCCTCGTTGACCGCACCGAAAGCGTCGGCCGCCATGACGACCTTCACGTTGGGAGCGTAGCGCTGTTCGTTCGTCGCGAGCGCGTTGCCTTCGTATTCGCGGTTGGACTGCACGACGAAGGTGTCGAGCTGCACGACCTTGTCGTCGGTCTTGCCGTAGCGGTCCGCGCTCGTGAGTTCAAAATTCAGCGTGGTGCTTTGGCCGGCCGCGACCGTCACGGACTCGGATTTCGGATCGAGACCGGTATAGACGACTTTGACGGTGACCGTTCCCGCCGGGAGGTCCGCGAAGCGATATTCGCCGAACTCGTTCGTGAACGTTTCGCGCGTGGTGCCGTCGACGGTGACGCGGGCATTGTTCAGGTAGCGGCCGGTGCCGACGTTCAGCACGCGACCGGAAATTTCGCCCGCCGCCTGGGCAAACGAAGGCACTGCGAGCACGGCCATCAGAGCGAGGCCGGCGAGCCAACGCCCCAGCGGGGCGCAGCGTAGGAATCCACGGACAAAGCCGGCAACAACGTGCCGACGAGCAGTCGGGGTGGGTAGCATAGGGTGGGGGGTGGTAGGTTTTAGCTCAGCGAAAAAAGGGGAGCTGGGGAATTTCGCTGAAGTTCACTAATGAACTTGCTATTCAATGGTGAATGTCGTTCGCTTTGGCAATAAAATTCTCCCCCGTGCGCGACTCGCCGCGCATGATCTTCTCTGGTGAAACCCGCCCCCTATCCCACCCGCCCCGCCGCCTCCCGGACAACGTCGCCCGCCTCCGACGCCGAGCGCTACGTCATCCCGAATCTCCGCAACGCCTGCCGCATCCTCAAGCTGCTCGGCCGCTCCACCGAGGGCTACAAGGTCGCGGACATCGCCCGGGAGCTGAAAATCCCCGTGACGACCACGCTGCGCATCATGAGCACGCTCACGCTCGAGGGGCTCGCGCGCAAGGTCGACAGCCGCTTCGAGCTCGGCCCGGTCCTCATCCAACTTGGTAACGCCGCTCTCTCCGGCACCGAGATCCGCGAACTCGCCCAACCTGTCCTGCTCAAGCTCACTCAGGTAACCGACGAGACCGCGCACCTCGCGATTCCCTGCGACGACCGTTCGCTCATCGTCGCCGTGCAGGACAGCCTGCACCCGCTCCGCGCCGCCTCGCGCCCGGGCTTCCTCGCCGAGCTGCACTGCTCGTCGACGGGCAAGACCTTCCTCTCGTTCCTGCACTACGAGCGCCTCGCGGAACTCTTCCCCTCCTCCGCCAAGCCCACCAAGCGCACCCCGCGCACGTTGACGACGCTCGCGGAAATTCGCCGCGAAATCGAAGCGACGCGCAAGCGCGGCTACAGCCTCGACGACGAGGAGTTCAATCCCGGCGTCCGCTGCCTCGCCGCGCCGGTCTACGCCTCCGACGGCAAAGTCGCCGCCGCGATCGGCATCACCGCCGCCACGGTTCGCTTCACCCGCGAACGCATCCCCGAGATGGGCGCGCACGTGATGGCCGCCGCCCGCGAACTCTCCGAACACCTCGGCTACCGCGGCCAGGAATCCTGACATGTCCGACGCGCCCTACCGTTCCCTCGCTCCGTCCGGCCAGTCGCTCAGCGACGACACCGTGCGCGACCTCGTCGCTCGCGCCTGCCCCGCCGCCAACTACCGCGGCAAGCGCGTGTGCCTCATCATCCCCGACGGCACGCGCACCGCGCCCGTCGGCCTGATGTTCAAGACGCTCTTCGCGCAACTCGCGGGCGCCGTGAGGAAATTCGACGTCATGATCGCCCTCGGCACGCACCCAGCGATGACCGACACCGCCATCAACGAACGCGTCGAAATCTCCGCCGACGAACGCGCCTCCACCTACCGCGACGTCGAGTTCATCAACCACGAATGGGACAACCCCGCCGCGCTCCGCGATCTCGGCTGCATCCCCGCCGAGCAGATTCGCGAACTCTCCGGCGGTCTCTTCGCGATGGACGTGCCCGTGCACGTCAACAAGCGCCTCTTCGACTACGACGAACTCATCATCGTCGGACCGGTCTTCCCCCACGAGGTCGTCGGCTTCTCCGGCGGCAACAAGTATCTCTTCCCCGGCGTCGCGGGTCCGGGCATCTTGAATTTTTTTCACTGGCTCGGCGCCGTCGTCACGAACCCGATGATCATCGGCAACAAGTGGACGCCCGTGCGCAAAGTCGTCGATCGCGCCGGCGCCCTCGTCACAGTGCCGAAGCTCTGCTTCGCGATGGTCGTGCAGGGCAAGGGCGACCTCGCCGGCCTCTTCGCCGGCACGCCCGAGCAGGCATGGGATGACGCCAGCGAACTCTCGCGCCAGCTCCACATCACTTACAAGGACCGCCCGTTCCACACCGTGCTCAGCTGCGCGCCCGCGATGTATGACGAACTCTGGGTCGGCGGTAAGTGCATGTATAAACTCGAGCCGATCGTCGCCGACGGCGGCGAGCTCATCATCTACGCGCCGCACATCCACGAAGTCTCCGTCGTGCACGGCAAGATGATCGAGCGCATCGGCTACCACTGCGTGCAGTATTTCCTCAAGCAGTGGGACAAGTTCCAACACGAGCCGTGGGGCACCCTCGCCCACTCCACCCACGTGCACGGCATCGGCACCTACGACGAGAAAACCGGCATCGAGACGCCGCGCGTGCGCGTGACGCTCGCGACCGGCATCCCCGAGGCCACCTGCCGCAAGATCAACCTCGGCTACCGCGACTGGCGCACGATCAAGAAAGAGGACTTCGCCAACCGCGAACACGAGG
Source organism: Opitutia bacterium (assembly GCA_016217545.1). Classification (NCBI taxonomy): domain Bacteria; kingdom Pseudomonadati; phylum Verrucomicrobiota; class Opitutia; species Opitutia bacterium. The sequence goes on from JACRHT010000016.1 coordinate 744,227, forward strand.
GCGTTTTCCTCGAGCCGAAGGCCGGCGAACGCCTTTACCATCTCCGCCAGAAGCCCAAGTGGGCCGGCGGCGAGTGAGTCGTCGAATCCGCGTTGCGATGCTCACCACCCGCCATCCCAAGCGCCGCCGCCCCGCGACATTTCGCGCGCCGCCCGCGCACGGGAAGGCGCTTGTGCAGCGCTTGCGTATTACTCGGCATGACACGCTTCCGCCGGGTGTAGACATCGCGCTCTGCTAGAGTTTCGACTGCGAAAAATTTCTTTCTCCCATGAACAAGTCCGAAGTCCTCGCCCGCATCAAACAAGAGAAGGTCATCGCGCTCATCCGCGCCGACGGCCCCGACAGTCTCATCGACTGCGCCCGCGCCCTCGCCGCCGGTGGCCTCACGGTCATCGAGCTCACGATGTCCACGCCCGGCGCGCTCGACGTGCTCGCCAAGGCCGCGAAGGAGCTCCCGCACGTGACCTTCGGCATGGGCACCGTCGTCAACGCCGAGACCGTCGCGCAGGCCCAGGCCGCCGGGGCGAAGTTCATCGTCACGCCTTGCGTGCGCCCCGCGGTCATCGCCGCCTGCAAGGAGCGCGGCCTCGCCATCCTCGGCGGCGCGCTCACGCCGACGGAAGCCTACAACACCTACGAACTCGGCGCCGACGTCGTGAAGGTCTTCCCCGCCGAGTTCTTCGGCCCCGCCTTCATCAAGTCCCTCAAGGCCCCCTTCCCCTTCCTGAACGTCATGCCCACCGGCGGCGTCACACCCGAGACCGTCGCCGATTTCCTCAAGGCGGGCGCCTACGCCACCGCCGCCGGCAGCGCCCTCGTGCAACCCGCCGCGCTCAAGGCCAAGGACTGGGCCGCGATCACGCTCCGCGCCAAGGAATTCGTCGCCGCCGCCAACAAGGCCTGACCCGCACCGCCGCTCCACGCCCCGATGCAAACCGCCTTCCGTTGGTATGGTCACTCCGACCGCGTGCCGCTGCTCTGGCTGCGGCAAATGACGCCGCGTCCGCTCGTCGTCACGCACCTCGCGCACATCCCGCCCGGCGAAATCTGGCCGGTCGAGGACCTGCGCCGGCTGCGTGACGAACTCGCCGAACAGGAACTCGCTCTCGGCCCGATCGAGAGCGTTTTCTGGACCGACGACATGAAACTCGGCCGCGGCGACCGCGACCTGCACATCGAAAACTACATCCAGTCGCTCGCGAACATCCGCGCGGCCTTCCCCGACGCCGGCGAGATCATTGTCACGTATAACCTGATGCCGCTCGACTGGGGCCGCACCGAACTCGCGCACCTCCACCCCAACGGCACGCGCGGTCTCGCCTACGATCACGCCGCGATGGCGCGCATCGACCTCTCGCACGGCCTCTTTCTCCCCGGCTGGGGCCGCCGCTACAGCCGCGAAGAATTCAGCGCGCTGCAAAAAGCCTACGCCGATCTCGGTGCGAGCGGCTTCTGGGAAAACGTCCGCTACGCGCTGAAAGCGATCATCCCCGCCGCCGCCGCGAGTAACATCCGTCTCGCCGCGCATCCGAACGACCCGCCGTGGTCCTACCTCGGCCTCCCCGCGTTTCTCTGCAACGCCGCGGACATCCGCCGCCTGCTCTCGCTCTACCCGCACCGCTCGAACGCGCTTTGTTTCTGCACAGGTTCCTACGGCGCCGATCCGGCGAACGACATCGTGGGCATGATCCGCGAGTTCAAGGACTCCATCGCGTGGGCGCATCTCCGCAGCGTGAAAACGACCGCGGAAAAAACCTTCCACGAAGCCGACCACGCCGACCCCACCGCCAACGTCGATCTCCTCGCCGTCATGCGCACGCTCGTCGAGATCGGTTGGGACGGCGTCTTCCGCTCCGACCACGGCCTCGATCTCCTGCACGAGAGCGACTCCGTCACCAACGGCTATCCCGCGATCGATCGCTACGCCGCCAACAAAATGCTCTGGGCCTACCAGCGCGCCCTGAAGAGCGCCCTGCCCGCCCGCACCGCTTCCACCATTTCTTAGGTTCAGCGCCTCTCAACTCCAGACTCTCAACTCTCAACTCCGACCCTCATGTCGCTCCAAATCAAACCCGCAAACAGCGTCGCATTTGACCAGATCTCGCTCGGCGAGGTCATGCTCCGCCTCGATCCGGGCGAAGGCCGTATCCGCACGGCCCGCTCCTTCACCGCCTGGGAAGGCGGCGGCGAATACAACACCTCCCGCGGTCTCCGCAAATGCTTCGGCCTGAAAACGGCCGTCTGCACCGCGTTCGTCGACAACGAGGTCGGACACCTCGTCGAGGACTTCATCATGCAAGGCGGTGTGGCCACCGACTTCATCAAGTGGCGCGAGGACGACGGCATCGGCCGCACCGTCCGCAACGGTCTCAACTTCACCGAGCGCGGCTACGGCATCCGCGGCGCCGTCGGCTGCCCCGACCGCGGCAACACCGCCGCCTCGCAGCTCAAACCCGGCGACTTCGACTGGGAGCACATCTTCGGCCAGCTCGGCTCTCGCTGGTTCCACACCGGCGGCATCTTCGCCGCGCTGTCGTCCTCGACGGCCGAGCTCACGATCGAAGCCGTCAAGGCCGCGAAGAAGCACGGCACGATCGTCTCCTACGACCTCAACTACCGCCCCTCGCTCTGGAAAACCATCGGCGGCCTCAAGAAAGCCCAGGAGGTCAACCGCGAGATCGCGAAGTATGTCGACGTCATGATCGGCAACGAGGAGGACTTCACCGCCTCGCTCGGCTTCGAGGTCAAGGGCGCCGACCACAACATTTCCAAGATCGAGATCGACGCCTTCAAGGACATGATCGGCACCGCCGTGAAGGAGTTCCCGAACTTCAAGGTCGCCGCCACCACGCTGCGCCGCGTCATCACCGCGACGAAGAACGACTGGTCCGCGATCCTCTGGCACGACGGCCAGTTCTACGAAAGCCGCAAGTATCCCGAGCTCGAGATCCTCGACCGCGTCGGCGGCGGCGACTCGTTCGCCTCGGGCCTGCAGTTCGGCTTCATGACCTTCAACGACCCGCAGAAAGCCGTCCAATACGGTGCCGCCCACGGCGCGCTCGCGAGCACCACGCCCGGCGACACCTCGATGGCCACCCGCAAGGAAGTCGAGAAGACCATGGGCGGCGGCGGCGCCCGCGTCGTCCGCTGACCGGTAGGGGCGGTTGCCCTCAACCGCCCTCGCCCGCTCGCCTCTCAGCCCGAGCCCCGCGCTCGGGCCTTTTCTTTTGTCCGCGCGGAAACGTTCTCCTGCCTCGCGACGTCGCGCGCGCCGCGCCCGCCATAGCTTCCATCAGGTTTATCAATTAACGCTGCAAACGCGCGCGCCGCTACAGTGCGGCGCCATGAAATTCCTTTCCGCCCCCGCGCGCCGACGCCTCCCTCGCCTCCTCTCACTCGGCGCGCTCGCCGCACTCGCGCTCTCCGCCACCGCCGCCAAGCGCCCCTATCGCCCCGTCGAACCGCTCCCCGCCGGCACGTTCATCGATCTGCACTGCCACACCGCCGGTATCGGCGCCGGCGGCAGCGGTTGCCACATCTCCGACGACCTTCGCCGCAGCTACAAACTCGCGTTCTACCTCCGCTCCTTCGGCGTCACCGAGCGCGAGCTCCGCGAGCGCGGCGACGCGCTCGTCCTCGAACGCCTCTCCGCCCGCCTCGCCCGCAGCCAACACGTCGGCCGCGCCGTCGTCCTCGCCCTCGACGGCGTGGTCGACGCCCAAGGCCAACTCGATCTCGCGCACACCGAGGTCTACGTGCCCAACGAATTCCTCGCCGCCGAAATCCCGAAGCACCCGAATCTCCTCTGGGGCGCGAGCGTGAATCCCCACCGCCCCGACGCGCTCGCCCGCCTCGAGTGGGCCAAAGCGCACGGTGCCGTCCTCGTGAAATGGCTCCCGTCCATCCAGCACATCGATCCCGCCGACGAACGTCTCGTTCCTTTCTACCGCAAACTCGCCGAGCTCCAACTCCCGCTCCTCGTCCACACCGGCGATGAGCATTCATTCACACGCGCCGACAACCACCTCGGCGATCCCGACCGCCTGCGCCTGCCGCTGCGCGAAGGCGTCACTGTCATCGCCGCCCACGCCGCCACGACCGGCAAAATCGACGGCGAACGTTGCTTCGATCGCCTCGCGCGTCTTTTGCCCGAATACCCGAACCTCTACGCCGACATCTCGTCGCTCACCCAGCTGAACAAGCGCGCCTACCTCGCCGAGTTGCTCCAGCGCCCCGAGTTCGCGCACCGCCTCCTCTACGGCACCGACTACCCGCTGGTCGAAATCCGCGCCCTCGTCTCGCCGTGGCATTTCCCGCGCCAACTCACGTTGCGCCAGCGCTGGCAAATCGCGCACCTTTCCAACCCGTGGGACCGCGACGTCGCATTGAAACAAGCGCTCGGTTTCCCCGCCGACTGCTGGACCATCCCCGGAAAATTGCTCCGCCCCGATCTGCCCGTGGCCTCCGCGCCCGCTAACGCCGCCACGCCGCAAAGAGCGAAAGATAGAGCGTCGTGACCGTGATGAACAACTGCCCCGCGCTCACCGCCCACAGCGGAAGTTGATCGCGCCAGACGTTCGCCCGCACCGGCATCGCGGGCAGCATCCCCGCCGACAGCAAGAGGAACACAAGCAAAGGCGCTTCGTAGTAGCGGTGAAACACGAGCGGATTGAAGCACACCGCCAGTGCCCAGCCCGCGCAGGCCGCCCCCAGCACCGCCGCCGCGCGTGGCCGATGCGCCCACACCTCCGCTCCGATCGCCCCCAGCGCCAACGCACCGAATGGAGCGAGCACGAGGAACAACGGCGACCGTCCCGCCACCTCGGGCAGCAGCGCCGCCACACTCCACAGATACCCGCCCCAATGCCCGACGTCCCGTCCGTAAGCGCTGTTCGTCGCAACCGCCAAAACTATCCCCACCACTCCACATCCGATCGCTACACCGCCGGTCGCGCGCGCCAGCGTCTCCCTCGCGCCGTGGCGCGCGATCAACCATGGCCAGCCAAACAGCGCCGCGACGCTCAACACGTAGACCATGGGCATGAAACCGAAACCGGGATCAGGTATTCCGCGCACATGCGCGCTCGGCACGAGCCCGCCCCACTCGATCACCATCCGCGCCACGATCGCGAGCGGCAGCGCCACCGCACCGACCGCCAGCCAGCGTTGCGGCCACGACACCACCGCCTCGCGCCCGTCGCTCTTCCAACGACGCGCCGGCCCCGCCAGGAGCAGCCACACCCCGATCGGTGCCGCCAGCCACAGCGCATCCTGCCGAAAGCTCGCCGCCGCCGTCGCGCACACGAGCACCGCGAATACTCCCGCCGTTGACCGACGCTCGGCGAGCAGGACCGATAGCGCGATCGTCGTGCACAGCAGCGTCGGGTTGTCCGTCGTGAGATACGACGACGACTTAATGAAGAAACTCGAACCAGCGAGCGGCGCGACCAACGCGAGCGCTGTTCCCGGCGCGCGCGCCCGCCGCACCCAAACATACAGCACCGCGACAACCCCCGCGCTGAGCAGCATCTGCACGGCCCGCAACCACCGGAAATCCGCTCCGGTCGCCCGCGCCACCGTCGCCATCAGGAACGGAAAACCCGGCGGCTTTTCCGCAAACGTGTCCTCCCGCAGATCGATCCTCGGCCAGCGTGAGGTCATCCGCCGGATCACCGGCGCGTAGTAGTCCACCTCGTCGGCCAGCCGGTCGTAATGGCGATTCGCCTCCGGGTCCGCCTCCGCGATGACCGGCTCGACACGCCCCTCACGCGCCGGATTGGGCGGCTCCGGCAGCGCCACGCGGATGCCGCTCAGCAACAGGCAGACGAGAAAAATCCCTGCAACCTCCAGACTCAGCTGCCGCCCCGAAGGCCGCGCCACGGACGCGATTTCCATTTCGACGCGCAGCTTTTCCGCACCCCTCACCCTGTCAACGCCGTTCCCGAAGCGCGCTGCGCGGGCCTTCTCCGACTGACCGACGCCCGCGCATTCGCCCGCGCCGCCGCCGCCTGCTCGTATCCTTCCGCGTCCGCTCAACGTCTCTTCCTCCATCATGCCCCACCTCTTCCGCGCCCGCTCGTGGGCCTTCGCTTTCACGCTTCTCCTCGGCTCTCGCCTCGCCGCGGCCGAAAACACCGGCGCCGAGCCGCCGCGCGAGTGGATCGATCCCGCCACCGGCCACCGCGTCATCCGTCTCACCGACGAGCCGGGCTCGAACAGTTTCTATTTCAACTACAACGCCTTCAGCCCCGACGGCCGCTGGATGGTCTACACCACGCCGAAAGGCGGCATCTCCGCGCTCGAGCTCGCCACGCGCCGCACCAAGAAACTCGTCGACGGCCCCGCGCGCACCATCGTCGTCAGCCGCCGCACCTCCACGCTTTTCTACTCGCGCCCGCCCGCGGCCGATCAACCCGGCTCGGTCTGGAAATGCGACCTCGACACCGGCGAGTCGCGCAAGCTCGTCGACCTTCCACCCCGCGCGACCGTTGTCGCGATCAACGCCGACGACACCCTCGGCGCCGGCACCTACATCGAGGGCGATGCCGACGCCGATGGCGCCTACGACGGCAAGCCGCGCGCCGGTGGCTCGCGCATCTCGCCCGTCAACCAAGGCGAACCCATCAACAAATCCGAGATGATGACGCGCCGCCTCAATGCGAAACTCCCGATGACGCTCTTCACCATCGATCTCGCGAGCGGCAAGCTCACGAAGCTCCTCGAGCACGACACCAACTGGCTCAACCACCTCCAGTTCTCCCCGACCGACCCCACGCTGCTCCTCTATTGCCACGAAGGTCACTGGCAGCTCGTCGACCGCATCTGGACCATCCGCACCGACGGCTCGCAAAAACAGCTGATTCACCGCCGCACCATGCAGATGGAAATCGCCGGCCACGAATGGTGGGGCGCGGACGGCCAGACGATCTACTACCAACTCCATTTTCCGCGCGGCGGCCGCACTTCGTTCATCGCCAGCTACAACGTCGCAACCCACGAGCGCACGTGGCTCCAATACAACGCCGCCGACCAGTCCTCCATCCACGACAACTCCTCGCCTGACCAAAAACTTTTCTGCGGCGACGGCGACAACCAATCGCCCTGGATTTTCCTCTTCCGCCCGAAGTTCGTGAACGATCGCGGCACGATCGGCGAAAACCTCATCCGCGGCGGCTACGTCGAGTCCGAGAAACTCGTCGACATGTCGAAGCACAACTACCGCCTCGAGCCGAACCCGATGTTCACGCCGGACCAGAAGTTCATCATCTTTCGCTCGAACATCCTCGGCCCCGACTACGTCTTCGCCGTCGAGATTGCGCGCGCCGCCGGCAAGTGATCCTCGGACAATCGAGCGCGCACAGCGCCGCGCGCTGCAGGGCGCGACCACTGGGCGCGCCGCGAACACGTTATCGGCGCCAGATGGCGGCGCGCCGTCTGCACGCCATTCTCCTCGACCGTTTCGCGCGCTTGGCCCAGCTTCTTGCGACACATTTCTCCCATGAGCTGGCACTACGCTGAAGGCAAAGAGCAACGCGGCCCGTTCTCCGATCAGGAGATTCGCGATTTCATCGCCACCGGCCGGGTCACGCGCGCGACGCTCGTCTGGCGCAAAGGCATGTCCACGTGGCAACCCGCCCAGGACACGGAGCTGTTCGGCGCTCCGCCGCTGACATCCGGCGCGACTGCCGCGACCGAACAACATCGCTGCATCATCACCGGCAAGCTCTACCCCGCTTCGCAGATCATCCAAACGCCCGACGGCCCGGTGTCGCACGAAGGCAAGGACATCTACTACCAATCGCGTCGCGAAGGCGTGCCGGTGCCCGTCGCCGACGGCGTCAGCAACGCCCGCGCCGACGGCAAATACGTCGTCGTGCCGGTCGCGAGCCCTAAGCTACCCCTGCGCTGCGTGAAGACCAACGCGCCGGTCACGTCCGACGAATCCAAGCACAAGACGCTCTTTTGGTATCCGCCGCTCCTCGCGCTCACGATCCTGCTGAACCTGCTGATCTTCCTCGTCCTCTACCTGATCTTCCGGAAGAAAATCGTCATCGACATCCCGATCAGTGCCGCCGGCCGCAAGATCGTGCGCAAACACGCCTTCATCGCGTGGGGCGCGGTGCTGCTGGCGGTTGTCTGCCTCGTCACGGCTGCAGTCGAGCCATCGCTCGTCGCGCTTCTGCTCCTCGCCTTCTTGCTCTTCGTCGGTGGTCTGATCTACGGCGCCTTGAAGGCCAACCTCCTCCGCGCCGCGAAGCTCCGCAACGGCGAGGTCTGGCTCGCAGGTGCCTCGCGCGAATTCCTCGATTCGCTGCCGCCCTACTCCTGAGCCGCGCCCCGGCTCACTCCAAGGGCTTCAAAATGCCTTGTCATCGCGAGGCCCGCAAAGCGGGCCGTGGCGATCCGCTTGGATGTGATGCTGTCGCTTCGCTCGGTAGCTCCGTCGTCCCGCTCGGCGTGCCTCCTCGCCATGACCATTTGAAGACGTGCCCTAGCCCGCGCAACTCAGGCCGAGCGTTGGCCAACTGATGCGGCGCGACTTCGCGCCAACGGCGTAAGGTGCTTGTTCGATGGTCCGCCATCGCGGGCCGCACCTCACTCCGTTGGCCCCATGAAGACCAGTCGCCGCGACTTCCTCAAAACTGGCCTGGCGCTCGCCGCGACCGTTTCCGCCGGTCGTTTCACCCGCGCCCTCGCCGCCGACGCCCCCGCCGCGCCGCGCACGATTCTCGCCGCCGTCCGCGACGGCTCGCGCACCGCCATGCTCGACCGCGCCCTCGCCGAACTCGGCGGCCTCGGCCAGTTCGTGCACCCCGGCCAGACCGTTTTGATCAAGCCCAACATCGGCTGGGACGTCGCGCCCGACCTCGGCGCCAACACCCATCCCGAACTCGTCGGCCACCTGGTGAAACTCTGCCGCGACGCCGGCGCGAAATCCGTCAGCGTCTTCGACCACACGTGCGACCAGTGGCAACGCTGCTACGCCAACAGCGGCATCGAGCCGGCCGTGCGCGAAGCCGGCGGCATCGTCGTCACCGGCGACGACCACGCCCTCTACCGCACGGTCGAGATTCCGCGCGGCGTGAAGCTGAAGTCCGCCGAGGTGCACCAACTCGTCCTCGACAGCGAAGTGTTCATCAACGTCCCCGTCCTCAAACATCACAGCGGCTCGCTCATGACCGGCGCGGCGAAGAACCTCATGGGCGTCGTGTGGGACCGCCGCTTCTACCACCGCAACGACCTGCACCAGTGCATCGCGGATTTCCTCACGTTCCGAAAACCAGACCTCAACATCGTCGACGCTTACCACCCGATGGTCCGCAACGGCCCGCGCGGCCGCGCCGCGGATGACGTCGTCGAACTCCGCAGCCTGCTCGCCTCGACCGACATCGTTGCCGTCGACACCGCCGCCGCGCGCCTGCTCAGCCAGAATCCCGCGGACATCCGGCACATCGGCCTCGCCGCCGCGCACGGCGTCGGCACGTCGAATCTCGACTCGCTCGACATTCGCCGCGTCAAGCTCGCCTGAGCCGTGCGTCGCTGGCTGAAACCGCTCCGCGTCGCCATCGCGCTCGTCTTCCTCGGCGTCCTCACCGCCGCGTTCCTGGATTTTCGCGGCCTCGTGCCGGCGCGCCTCGCGCACGCATTCGCCGCCGTCCAGATCGGACCCGCCGCACTCGCCGCGACAGCGGGCGCGGTGCTCGGCGGCGTGGCCCTCGCAGTGATCCTCGTCGTCACGCTGCTCTTCGGACGGGTGTATTGCTCGGTCATCTGCCCGCTCGGAATTCTTCAGGACGTGATCGCGCGCCTGCGCCACCGGCGCTCGCGCGTGCTCCGCTTCAGCGCCGGGAACAAACTTCTCCGTTACGGCGTTCTCGCTGGCGCGCTTCTGGCCGTCGGCCTCGGCGCGACCGGCGCCGCCTTCACGTTGCTCGATCCCTACAGCCACTTCGGCCGCATCGTCGCCACCCTCGGCCGCTCCGCTCTGGTCTTCGGCAACAACGCACTCGTTCCCGTCGCGCAGGCGCTCGGCGGGCAGGCCATCTATCGCGTGCCGCCGCCCGCTCCTTCGCTGGGCCTCGTGCTGTTCGCGCTCGGCGCGGCGATCACCGTCACGGCACTGGCTCTCTGGCGCAGCCGGATTTACTGCAACACGGTTTGTCCGGTCGGCACGGCGCTCGGGCTCCTCTCGCGCGCGAGCGCGTTTCGCCTGACGATCGACCAAACCGCCTGCACGAAGTGCACCGACTGCCTGCGCGCATGCAAAGCGCAGTGCATCGACCTCCGCACCGGCGACATCGACGCCTCACGCTGCGTCTCGTGCGCAAACTGCCTCGGCGCCTGCCAGCACGGCGGCATCGCGTATCGCTTCGCGTGGCGCCGCACGCCGCGTGCGCCGGACTCACAGCGGCGCGCCTTCGTCGCCAGCGCGCTGCTTTTGCCGCCGCTGGCCGCACTCCCAAGCGCCGCGCCCAAACCGCGCCGCGCTCCTGTCGCGCCACCGGGCGCGCAAAACGTCGATCGCCTGCTCGACCGCTGCACGGGTTGCCAACTCTGCGTGACGGCCTGCCCCACGCAGGTGCTGCAACCGTCGGTGTTCGACTACGGCTGGTTCGGATTCGCCAAGCCCCACCTCGATTTCGGGCGCGCCTTCTGCAACTTCGACTGCCTTCGCTGCGGCGAAGTCTGTCCCACCGGCGCAATCACACCGCTGGCGCTCGCCGACAAGCGCCTGACGAGCGTCGGCACCGCGAAGTTCGAACGCTCGCGCTGCATCGTCGAGACCGACGGCACCGATTGCGCCGCCTGCTCGGAACACTGCCCGACCAAGGCGGTGAACACCGTGCCGTTTCGCGACAATCTCCGCCTCCCGGAGGTGAAGGAGGATCTTTGTATCGGCTGCGGCGCCTGCGAATTCGCGTGTCCCGTGCGTCCGCAACGAGCGATCACTGTCACCGCTCGCGCGACTCACACCCGTGCCGCAAAGGCGGTCGAGGCCAAGCCCCAGCTACCGAAGCCCGTCGGAGATTTCCCGTTCTGACGCTCCGCTGCCGGCCCGGCAAAGCGGCCTTGTCGTTCTCCGCTGCGGGGATTTCTCTGCCTGCATGTTGCGCGTCGTCTCCCTCGCCCTGCTTCTCGCCACCATGCTCTCCGCGTCCGAACACCCCGTGATTTCCCTCTGGCCCGAAGGCATCCCCGGCGCCAAGCCGCACGAAAAACCCTTCGTCGTCGACGCCACCGGCCGCGTCTCCGCCATCCACGAGCCCACGCTGGCCGTCTGGCCCGCCGCGCCCGACAAAGCCAACGGCACCGCAGTCGTCATCTGCCCCGGCGGCGGCTATTCCGTCCTCTCCGAACAACGCGAAGGCGTCCGCTATGCGCAGTGGCTCAACGAACTCGGTGTCACCTGCTTCATCGTGCGCTCGCGCCTCAAGGAATACGGACATCCGGCGCCGTTGCGCGACGTGTTGCGCGCGCTGCGCATCGTCCGCTCGCGCGCCGCGGAGTTCGGCGTCGATCCGCACCGCATCGGCATCATCGGCTCCTCCGCCGGTGGCCACCTCGCATCGAGCGCCGCCACGCTCTACGATCACGCCGACGGCAAAACCGGCGCTGCGCTCGACGCCGTGAGCGCGCGACCGGATTTCGCCCTGTTGCTCTACCCGGTCATCCTGATGGAAGGCCCGCACACCCACGCCGGCTCACGCGACAATCTCATCGGGGCCCACGCGGCGCCGGAGTTGGTCGCACTCCTGTCGACCGACCGGCAGGTCACCAAGGACACGCCGCCGACATTTCTCATTCACGCGGAGGACGACAAGTCGGTGCCGGTCGAGAACACGCTCTCGTTCTACGCCGCGCTCCGCCGCGCCGGCGTGCCGGCCGAGATTCACCTCTACGAGAAAGGCGGCCACGGCTTCGCGATGGAGGCCACGCATCCGCCGACCGCTCAATGGCCGCAGCGCGCGGAGACTTGGCTGCGCAGCCACGGCTGGGTGAAATGATCTCAGCTGCGCCGCGCGCAGGACGGACTCAGTAACGAATGCCTGTGATCTCGAGTTCCGTCGCGCCCGTCGGAAACTTGAACGGCACCTTCTGTCCGAGACGCGCGTTGAGCAGCGCTCGCGCGATGGGCGAAAGCCAGCTGACGGCGTCGGCGGAGAGATCGGTCTCGTCCACGCCCACGATGTGATAGGTCGACACGGCGCCATTGGCGTCGCGCACCGTGACGACCGCGCCGAAGCGCACGACGTCGTGCGGAGTCGGCGGCGGCACGGCGATTTCGGCAGTCGCCAGGCTTTGTTGCAGATAAGCGATGCGTTCCTCGGCGCGCTGCAGCTCCTCTTTCGCATCGGCGCCGCGCCCGCCTTCGTCGGCGGATTCCGCAATGAGACGCGGCGCGCGGTCCGTGAGCTCCTTCAGCTCACTCCGCAACCGCTCCGCCCCGGCGGCGGTGAGATAATTGCGCGCTCCCGGCGGCAGCGGCGAAATCCGGCGCGGAATAACGACGTCGCGCGCGTCGTCCTCACGAGTGAAAGCTCGGCTCATGAGGATAACGTAACGCACCGAGAGGCCGTTGGCAATGGGTGCGAGGCCTGCCCGCTGCAACCAATGCGTAGTCCGCGCGCCCGGCACGGTGTATAGTTGCGGCGAACAAAAAAGCGACCGCGCGTGCATTACTGGCGCGAGGTCCCCTACTCCCTCAACCCCCATGAAAGCGGCCCTGATCGCGGTTGGAATTGCGGCGCTCGCCGGACTGGCCTTCTCCCTCGCAGGCCAGCCACTCGACGCTGCCGACTACGTGGTCGTGTTGCTCGTCGTCACGCTCATCGCGTGGACTTACGAGCAATACAATCACGATCCTACCGAGGAGAAGTAAACCATCCGCCTCCGTTTCGTGGCGTCACCGCTGCGCTCGCCGCGGGGCGTGTGGGTTGTTGTTCCTCTGCTAACCGAAGAGCCACCACGCTGCGACCGCCTCGTGGCTCGCCACGATCAGCCAGAACATCAGTTGGTAACTCAACTTCGCGTTCTTGTGCCGCAGGAGCTGCTGCGCCACGAGCCCGCCCGGCCATCCTCCCCGCGCGTCGATCGCGAGCAACTGTGCCTCGGGCAACCGCCCGCCCGCGCGCGTGGCGCGGCGCTTGTCGAACGCGTAGAAGGAAAACGACAACACCGACAGCGCGGCAGGAGCCAGCAGCCACTCGGGGCCCACGCGTTGCAGCCACGGCCAAAGCGCCACACCGGGCAGGATCAACAGGGCGATGAGCGCGAACAACACGCCCGCGCCGCGATCCGTCGCGCGAGTCGTCATCGCGAAGCCGCAGGCCTCAGCCACAACGTCGGGTAGCGCACGGGAAAATTCCGCCGCACTTCCTCGACGGTCGAATCCGCAGGCAGGCGTTGCCAAAGCGCCAGCCACTCCGCGTCCCCGCCCGCCAGCGCGCCGAAGAGCAGCGCGGGCTGCCGGATCGGCCAATCGTTCCAATACATCACGTCCGGCGGCTTCGGCCAACGCGACTTGTCGGCGAGGAACGGCGCCAGCCAGCCGACGGCGCGCAGCATCCCGCGCCCGTCGGGCAACGTCGCGCTCATGAGATTCTCCTCGGGGGTGGACAGCACGACCGCCGTGGCGGCCATGACATCGAGATTGAAGATCGCGTAGCCGTAGGGCTTCGTGCGCGCGAGTTCGCGCGGGAAGCTCCCGTCGGACGCCATCTGCGTGAGCAGGTCGCGACGGAAACGTTCGCGGCACTCGGTCAACACCGCCGCATCGCGCGTCAGGCGCGCGAAACATGCCGCCTGCAACACCCAACACGTGCCGTGATTGTTCTCCTGCTTCGCCTCCTCGATTCCGTAGGGATGCGTGCGCATCCAGTGCAGATAGTCGCGAAACCACTGCGTGAGCGCCGCGTCATCGTCAGGCGTCAGCGCCGCCGAATCACGCAACGCCTCGATCGCCAGCGCGACCTCGGCGAGATGCACGGTATCGATGATGCCGATGCCGCGCCCCGTCGCGACGCCCTGGATCGCCTGCGCATAGAGTAGATTCGGGTTCATGCGCGTCGCCGGATCGACGAACCACGTGCGCAGGTGCCGCACGGCGGCGGCCGCGAAGCGAGCCTCGTGCGTAAGGTCCCACGCCGCGGCGAGCGCGCCGACGTCGCGGGCAAAGCCGAACATCAGATTGCGGTGCGCGACGAAATTGTCGGGGTTGGTGAGTCCGTCCCGCCGGACGTAAGGACCGCCCGGCTTCTGCGGGTCGGGCCACCAATAGTCGCCTTCGGACGAGAAATCGTGCGCGCCGCCCGCGCTGCGCGGATTGCGAACGCTCGTGAGCGTGCGCGGCTCATGCGCGAGCGAGACCTCGGCCGCCTGCATCGCCCGCGCGCGCTCGGCAGCGCGCAGGTCGAAATCCGTGACGGTCGCGGTCAGCAAGGCGAGAAACAGCATGCGGACTTCGTAGTCCGCGCGCCGCGAATTGCCAGCTTCGAGCCGCGCCCCGGCGCGCGACTCACTCGGATTCCCAGTCGGCGTCCTTCGGCAACAGGTGCACGAGCGCGACGTTCAGCACGAGCAGCACCACGAGCCCCGGCCAGACCTGACCGAGCGTCGCCGCGAAATGCTCGAGCGGGTTTCGCTGCGGCCCGAAGCTCGGCACGAACCATTGCACCGCGAGCACCAAGGCGTAGGCCGGCAGCCAAGCCAGCGGCGCGGCGGCGCGCAGTGAAGGCCAGCGACGCACCGCGAACGCAGCGACGGCGACATAAGCCGCGAGTTCGACACTCATCGCGAGCACGCGCTCCGAAACCGGCAAACCGGTGGTGAGCGCATTGACCGCCGGCACGACCAACGCAACGAGCACGCCCACGCCAGCGCCGTAAAGATAGACCGCCAGAAACGCCGTCCAAAACGCGGGGAGCAGATGCACGCCCAACGGGCGCGGACCGCTCCACGGAATCAGATGCACCAGGAAAGGCACGAGCCAGGCGACGGCCATGAGCACGAGCGTTTCGCGCCACGAGGCGCGAGTGAGGGAGAAGAAGGAGCGGGCGCTGACTTGCATGCGTTGGAAGCGGGAAACCGGCGCGGAGGTAATCATGGGAGGCGGACGTTTGCCAAGGATGGATGCCAGTGGGGTCGAGGGAAATGGCGCGACGCGCGGTGACTTGCGGCCTTAGACGCCACGGGCGGCGATCCCGTTCGAAATCGAGCGCACACGCCAGACCTTGGCTTTATGACTGGGGTGAAACCCTCCTGTCTGCTTGCGCGAACCCGTGTCGCCTGCTGAATCGAGCGCTTTCGTGTCCGCCTCCCTCCCACGCATCCTCCTCATCATGGGCGTCGCCGGCTCCGGCAAAACGACGCTCGGCAAACGTGCCGCCGCAGCGCTCGGCTGGCCGTATTTCGAGGCGGACGATTTTCACTCCGCGGCGAACAAGGCCAAGATGGCGAGCGGGACGCCGTTGAACGACGAGGATCGGGCGCCGTGGCTCGAGGCGATCCGCGCGAAGATGAACGCCACCATCGACGCGGGACAGAGCGCGGTCTTCACGTGCTCCGCGCTGAAAGAAAAATACCGCGCCGTGCTCGCGGGCGACGCCAAGCACCCGGTCACGATCGTGTTTCTCAACGGCGACTACGAAACGATCCTCGCACGCGTGAGCCGACGCAAAGGCCACTTCATGAAAGCCGACTTGGTGCGAAGCCAATTCGAGGCGCTCGAGCACCCGAAGGACGCGCTCGAACTCGACATCCGCGAGTCTCCCGAAGCGCTGCTGGAAAAGATCCTCGCCACCGTGCGCTGACGCGCATCGGCGGTCCTCGCCGCTAGCTCTTCGCTGCGGCCGGGCCGGAATTGCGCAACGCAACCAAGGCCACGCGTGCCGCTTCCTCCTCGGCGGTTTTCTTCGAGGAACCTTTGCCGCTGCCGAGGAATTTGTCGTTCAGGGAAACACTGACTTCGTATTCGCGCGCGTGCTTCGGGCCGGTGGCGGCCACGACTTCATAGCGCAACGCGCCATTGCCGTGCTCGGGTTGCACCATCTCCTGGAGCTGCCCCTTGGGATTTTCCTTTCCCTCGGTCAGCGCGAGACGCTCCGGAATCGAACCATACCACTTCGACACGACGCCCTGCACGGTGGCAAAATCGCTGTCGAGGTAGATGGCGCCGATGATCGCCTCCAGCGCATCCTCCAGGATCGACGCGCGTCCGCGGCCGCCGGCGTCCTCCTCGCTCTGCCCGAGTTGCACGGCAGCATCGACGCCGAGGTCGCGCGCGAGCTGGCTGAGAAACTCGCCCTTCGTCAATCCAGCGCGCCGCCGGCTGAGCACGCCCTCGCGCTCTTCGGTGAATTGCCGAAACAGCGCGTCCGTCAGGATGAAATGCAGCACCGAATCGCCGAGGAACTCGAGTCGTTGGTTGTGCGCGCCGCTCTCGGGACGATCCTGCAGGTATGACGCGTGCCGCAGCGCCTCGCCGAGCAACGCGGGGTTGCGGAAGGCGTAACCGAGGCGCTTTTGCAGCGCGGCGAGCTGGGCGGTGTGCGGCATGCGAATGCTAGTTGCCTCTTGGAAAATCGAATTGCGGCGAGTTGTCCACCCCTTCGACAGCGTCACCGTTGCCCGACTCGCGCGCAGCGGCCGGATTCGGCTCCGGGATTTCGGGCGGCGTCACGAGCTCGCGCTCGAATAGCGCCGCAACCCCCGATGGAAGACGTAGACCGTGACCGCGAACCAACCCGCAGCCAGCGCGACGACCCAGAGCGTCAGCCGCCAGTCGACGCCGTGCAGCAACGTGTGCGCGGGCACGTTGCTCACGAGCACCATCGGCAACAGCCAGACAAACGCGATCTTCGAGAGCCCGACGAACGCCTGCCGCGGCAGGCGGGAGAATTCACTCAGCGTGAAGTAGCTGCCCTCGATGCCTTGGGCGCTGGTCATCCAGAACGCCGCCGAAATGCTCAGCACGAGCACGCAGTAGTGGATCACGACGCCGCAGAAGACGAGCAGCGCATAGAGCGCGATGTCGGCCAGACCGGGCGAGAGATGCAGCTGGCGCGCCGAGTAAACCACGACCGAGAGCGCCACGAGCGAGTTGATGAGGCTGTCCGGATCGAGCTTCCGCGTCGTCGCCGTGAACATCACGTTGCCCGGCTGCGCGAGGAAGAAGTCGAAATTGCCCGTGCGGATGTTGCGCCCCATCTCGAAGATGCTGCTCCAGAAAAATCCCATCAGGAAGCGCTGGATCAGCATCGAGGTGCCGACGAGGAGCATCATCTCGTATTTCGTCCAGCCGGCGACGGTCTTGGTGTGCTCGTAGATGACGGAAACCATCAGCACGTTCACCGTCATCCAGAACAGCTCGACCAGCGCCCAGACGAAGAAGTCGCCCCGGAACATCAGCGTGCGCACCACCGCGTAGCGGGCGGAGGCGAGCCAGATGCGGGCGTAGTGAGCGAGGGAGAACATGGGCGAAGGGTGCGGACGTTCAGCCGCCGACGGCCGTGTGCAGGCGCAGGCCGCGGCGCCACAGCAGTTGCCCGAGCGCGAGAATCGCGACGACCCAGAAGAGTTGAATTTTCAGCATGTGCCCCGCCTCCACCGGATCGGTGATGCGCCCCGTGAGGAGCGCGACGGGAAAATACATCTGATAGAAATACGGCAACCCCGCCGAGAGGCCGAAGAGCCACTTCGGGAGCAGATCGAGCGGGAAAATTTGTCCACCGAGCACCGACTCCAGCGCCATCGAGAGGATCACGAAGCCTTGGATCTCGAGGAACCAGAACGTCAGCATCCCGAAGCAATAGGCGATGCCGAACTGAATCAGCGCGGACATCATGAGCGCCGGGATCGCGTAGAGGTAGGGCCAGAGCTGGTGCGGCAGCGTGAGGTGGTCGCGCAGCAGCGGGTAGAACACCACGAGCGGCAGGAGAATCAGCAGTCCCGTCACGAGCCGCGCCGCGAGGTAGATGCTGAAACGATAGGCGAAGTAGTTGACCGGTTTCAGCAGGAACTGGTTGATGAGCCCGTTGCGGATTTCCTCCGCGATCTGGTAGTCCTCGTTGAATGCGCCGATCATGAACTGCACGACGATCAACGCGACGAAGTAGGTGATCGTCTGCGCAAGGCTGAAGCCGCCGATGGAGGGATTCCCCGCATAAGCCGCGCCCCAGAGGATGAACACGACGATGAGGTGGAAGAACGAAAAGAACCCGCGCACGGCGAAGTTCACCCGGTAGATCAGGTTGCTTTGAAGCCCGACGGTGAACGCGGCGAAGTATTTGCCCAGGGAGCCGAACATGCGAGAGGCCCAGCAGTAAGCCGCGGAATTCGGAAAGCGCAAGCGGGGCGAGGCGCCCACGATCACACGCGCGTCACTTCTCCGTCAGCTTGAAGCGCGCCACGACTTCCTTCGCCAGCGCGGTGTAGGCGGCGGCGCCGGGGCTGTGCGGGTCGTAGGCGAAGATCGGCTTGCCGAAGCTCGGCGCCTCGCTGAGCCGCACCGTGCGCGGGATGACCGTGTTGAAAATCTTATCCGGGAGATGCGACCGCACTTCCTCGACGACTTGCTTCGCCAGGTTGATGCGGCTGTCGAACATCGTCATCACGATGCCGCCGACATCGAGCGTCGGGTTCACCCCGGCGTTCTTCAGCCGGTCGACGACCTTCAAAATCTGGCCGAGGCCTTCGAGGGCCATGTATTCGCACTGCAGGGCGATCAGCAGGTGGTCGGCCGCGGCGAGCGAATTCATCGAGAGCATGCCGAGCGCCGGCGGGCAATCGATGATGATGGCGCGGTAGCCGCCGGAGTTGCGGATCGGATCGAGCACGCTCTTGAGGCGGAGCAGATAATTCTCCTGCTGCGCCAGCTCGATCTCGATGGCGGCAAGGTCGACCTCGGACGGGATGAGCGCGAGGTGTTCCCACTGGGTAGGCGTGAGCATCTCGAAAACGCTGCCCTCGCCGTGCAACGGCTTGTAGAGCGATTTGCCCTCCTGCTTCTCGATGCCGAGCGCGCTGGTGGCGTTGGCCTGCGGGTCGAGGTCCACGACGAGCGTGTGAATCTTCTGCGCCGCGAGGGCAGCGGCGAGGTTGACGGCCGTCGTGGTCTTGCCGACGCCGCCCTTCTGGTTCGCGATAGTGAAAACCGTGCAGGCCATGCCGCTTTATTCGAGAAGCCCCGCCGGGGGTCCAGCGCGAAGTGTCTCCCGGCGCTTGCGCCACGCACGTCGTGCTGCACCGTAGAACCTCCTCATGTCCGAAGCCGCCACCGCTCCGCGCACGAAGATCACCGGCGTTTGCCCGCCGGCGCGCGCCTACGCGCTCACACGGCTCGCGACCGACGCTCCGGCGCCGACGTGGCTCGTGGTCGTCGAGGAAGCGCGCGAGCTCGACGCCTTCGCCGAGGACCTCGCGCTCTTTCACCACGCCTCGGGCAACCGCGCCGCGCTCGACGTGCTCGTGTTTCCCGAATCGCAGGCCGACAGCCGCGACATGCGCGAGGCCTTCAACGCCGCCAGCGACCGCCTCGCCGTGCTCAGCAAGCTCCGCCGCAAGCACGCCTCGTCCGCGCCCGACACGCTGCTCGTGCTGACGACGCCCGGCGCGCTGGTGCAGGCCGTGCCGCCGCCCGAGGATTTTTCGCAGCGCGAAATCACCCTGCGCAAAGGCGAGGAGCGGGCCTTTCAGGGACTGCTCGAGCTGCTGAAGCAGTTCGACTATGACAGCGAGGCGGTCTGCGAAGCACCCGGTCAATACGCCGTGCGCGGCGGCATTGTCGACGTCTACCCGATCACCGCGCACCAGCCCTACCGGCTCGATTTCTTCGGCGACACGCTCGAGGACATCCGCTCGCTCGATCCGGTGTCGCAGCGCTCCGGCGAGAGTGTGGAGCGCATCACGCTCACCGCTGCCCCGCACATCCACGCCGCCCGCGCGCAGGCCTCGCTGCTCGACTATCTCGGCGCGGCGACGCACGCGGTGCTCGTCGAACCCAAGGCGCTCGAGGAGGCGTTCGACCTGCTCGACAACTCTCCGGCCGCAACTCGCGTCCTCGACCGCCTGGCCGCGCGCGCGGTGCGGCTCTTCGGCTTGGGCGACCTCGATCTCGCGAGCGCCCTGTTCGACGACGCAGTCGACGAGCAGACGTGGGACACCGAATCGCTGCTGCACCACCGCTCCTTCCCCGAGGAGAACCAGCTCGCGCACGAACGCCTCGAAGCCGAGGACGTGGCGCGGCGGCGTTTTCTGGAGCAGGTGCTGGCGTGGAAGCAGCAGGGTTACGCCGTCGATTTCTTCGTCTCGAAAGAAGGCGAGGAACAGCGCACGCGCGAGCTGCTCGACGAGGATGCCGAACTGAAGAAACTGAAACCGCGTTTCGTGCGCGGCGCGGTGAACGAGGGCTTCCGGGTGACTCTTGGTAGGTCGGAACCGCTGGGCCCGTCGGTGCGCGCGAGTCTCCGCGGCGGGCCCCGCGGTCCCGCCCTACCCCAAGCAAGCGAACAAATAGTCCGCGGCTACATCGCCGTCACCGAAACGGAGATCTTCGGTCGCAAGCGCCAGCGCCGCGTCGCGGGCAAACGCGCACTGGTCACGCCGTCGGCCGTGGATCAGCTGCTCGATTTCTCGGACCTCGTGGAGGGCGATTTCGTCGTTCACCTCCAGCACGGCGTCGCGGTCTATCGCGGGCTGACGAAGCTCGAGACGGCCGACGGCATCCGCGAGGTGATCTCGCTGGAATTCGACGACAAGGTGACGCTCCACGTGCCGCTGCAGGAGTCGCACCTGATCAGCCGCTACGTCGGCCTGGCGAAAGTGAAACCGCAGCTCGGCCGGGTCGGCTCGGGGCGTTGGGAAAAAGTCCGCGCCGCCGCCGAGCGCGCCACGCTCGATCTCGCCGCGGAGTTGCTGCAAATCCAAGCGCGCCGCGAAGCACAGCCCGGCCACGCGTTCGCCGGGGACGCCACGTGGCAGAAGGAATTCGAGGCGGCGTTTCCGTTCACCGAAACACCCGACCAGCTCAAGGCCATCGTCGAAACGAAGGCCGACATGGAGAAGACGCGACCGATGGACCGCCTCGTGTGCGGCGACGTGGGTTTCGGCAAGACCGAGGTGGCGATCCGCGCGGCGTTCAAGGCCGTGATGGGCGGCAAGCAGGTCGCGGTGCTCGTGCCGACGACGGTCCTGGCGCAGCAGCATCTCAACACGTTCCGCGAGCGCATGGCGGGTTACCCGGTGGCGGTGGAGATGGTGTCGCGCTTCCGCTCGCGGAAGGAGCAGAACCAAATCCTCGCCGCGCTCACCCTCGGGAAAATCGACATCCTGATCGGCACCCATCGCCTCGTGCAGAGCGACGTGCAGTTCAAGGACCTCGGCCTCGTGATCATCGACGAAGAGCAGCGCTTCGGCGTGAAGCACAAGGAAGTCTTCAAGCGCTGGCGCGCGCATGTGGATATGCTCTCGATGAGCGCCACGCCGATCCCGCGCACGCTCTACCTCGCGCTCACCGGCGCGCGCGACCTCAGCACCATCGAGACCGCACCGGTCAACCGCCTGCCGATCCAGACGATCGTGAAGAGCTACGACGAGAAGGTCGTCGTCGAGGCGATCCAGCACGAGACGCGGCGCGGCGGGCAGGTTTTCTACCTGCACAATCGCGTAATGAGCATCGACCTCGTCGCGGCCCGCCTGCGCGAGCTGTTGCCGAAGCTCCGCATCGGCGTCGGTCACGGCAAGATGGACGAGGACGACCTCGAACACGTGATGACGGACTTCGTCGCCGGCAACTACGACGTGCTCGTCTGCACCACGATCATCGAGAGCGGCCTCGATATCCGGAACTGCAACACGATCATCATCGAGGGCGCGGACCGCTTCGGCCTCTCCCAACTCTACCAGCTCCGCGGCCGCGTCGGTCGTTTCAAGCATCAAGCTTACGCGTATCTCCTGCTCCACCGCCACGCGCGGGTGATGGACCTCGCGCGGCAGCGCCTCAGCGCCATTCGGCAACACAACCAGCTCGGCGCCGGCTTCCGCATCGCGATGCGCGACCTCGAACTGCGCGGCGCCGGCAACCTCCTCGGCGCGGAACAGAGCGGCCACATCGTCGGCGTGGGCTTCGAACTGTATTGCCAGCTGCTCAAGCAGAGCGTCGCGCGCCTGAAGGGCGAAAAGCACGCCGCCGCCGTCCGCGCCAGCGTGAAGCTCGATTTCGTGTTCGTCGGCGAAGGCGCGGACAGCACGACGACGAAGCGCGCGGAAGCGACCGACAGCTTCAGCGCACTCAAGCAGGCCGAGCGCGAGGCCGGCGAGTTTGCGAAGATCCAGGCGCGCCTGCCGGCCAGCTACATCGGCGAGACCCGCCTGCGGATCGATTTTTACCGACGGTTGGCCATGGCCGAGAAAGTCGACGCGGTGCGCGCGCTCGAAGCCGAGTTGCGCGACCGCTTCGGCAAGTTCGGCAACGAAGTCCGCGCGCTCCTGCTTGTGACCGAAATCCGCGTCCGGGCGGAACAAAAGGGCCTGCTGTCCGTCGAAACGGATTCCGGACGCCTTAAGTGTCTGCGCCACAGTGGCCGGCGCGACGACTTCATCCAGCTCCACAATCGCTTTCCCCGCTTGACCGCTCCCACCCCCCTAGCAAGGTTGAAAGAACTCATCGTCTTTCTGACCAATCTTCCGAACCCATGATGTTCCGCCGCCTCCGTGTCGCCTCCGCCCTCCTCGCCTTGGGCGCGACGGCCGCCCTCCCGAATCTCGCTCGTGCGCAGGCCAACCCGGTTCCGGAAAACGCCGAACAGGCCGTTGCCGAGAAGCTGAATCTCCAATTTGCCAACGGCATTGCTGCCGTCGTTGAGGAAAAGGTCATCACGGTGGACGACATCCGCCGCGAGATCGCCCCCCTCCTCCCGCAGGTCCAACGCGAGAGCCGCAACGAACGCGAGTTCAACGAAAAGATCACCGCACTGCAGGATTCGATCGTGCAGGACCTCATCGACCGCGTGCTGATCGTGAAGGAATTCTACAAGGACGAGAAGCGGAAGGTCCCCGCCAGCTTCGTCGACAATCAGGTTGCGGAGATGATCGCCACGCAGTTCGAAGGAGATCGCTCGAAGTTCCTCGCTTACCTCCGCGGCCGCGGCATCTCGCAGAAGGACTATCGCAAGGAAGTCGAAGAAGACATGATCTACGGCTACATGCGCCAACAGCAGCGGAAGTCCGCCACACAGGTCAGCCCGACGAAGATCCAGACCTTCTACGACGAGAACAAGGAGCGGTTCTACCAAGAGGACCAGGTCCACCTGCGCCTCATCCAGTTCAACCGCGCCGAAGGCGACACCGAAGAGGCGCTCCGCGCCAAGGCGCAGCCCGTCCTCGACCAGCTCAAGGCCGGCGCCAGCTTCATCGACCTCGCCCGCCTCTACTCGCAGGACCCGCGCCGCACCAAGGGCGGCGACTGGGGCTGGCAGCGCAAATCCGACCTCCGCAAGGAATTCGCCGACGTCGTGTTCACTCTCGATAAGGGCCAGACGAGCAACCTCGTCGTCATGCCCGAGGGCGCGTTCCTCCTTTTCGTCGAAGAGCGCAAGTTCGCCGGCATCCAGCCGCTCGACGAAGTCCGCGACCAGATCGAGCGCATGCTCGTCCAGCAATACGCCCGTCAGGCGCAGGAACGCTGGCTCGAGAAACTCCGCCGTAACGGCTACGTGAAGCACTACTGAGTGCGCCGAGCTCGCGGGCCAGCGGGCGAAGCGCCCCGGCCCGATGAGCGACCCCTACCCGCCCCTCCGCGTCAAGGACCTCGCGGTCTCCGACCGCCCGCAGGAGCGCCTGCAGAAGCTCGGCGCGACCGCGCTGAGCGACACCGAGCTGCTCGCCATGCTCCTGCGCAGCGGCGGCAAAGGTAACAACGTCCTCACGATCGCGCAGCAGCTCGTCACCAGCGCCGGTTCCCTCCGCGCCCTCGTGCAATGGACGGATGCCGACTTCCGCCGCGTCAAAGGCATCGGCCGCGTGAAGGCGTTGCAGCTGGTCGCCCTGATGGAGGTCGCCCGCCGCGTCCTCGCCGACAAAGGCGAGACCGACCCGCTCCTCAACCGCCCCGAACTCGTCCACGAGCACCTGTTGCCCGTTTTCGGCAGCCTGCAGATCGAGAAGTTCTGGGTGCTTTGCCTGAACCGCAAAAACCGCCTGATCAAACAGGTCGAGATCACCTCCGGCACCGCCACCAGCTCGCTCGCTCATCCCCGCGAGGTTTTTCGCGAAGCCATCCGCCACGGCGCCACGGCCGTTATCTGCGCGCACAATCACCCCAGCGGTGACCCCGCGCCCAGCGCCGCCGACACCCAGATCACGCGCCAGCTCCGCGACGCCGCGCGCGCCGTCGACATCGAGTTGGTCGACCACGTCATCCTCGGCCGAGCCGCCACTGACCCACGCGGCGTGGGCTTCTACAGCTTCCGGCAGGCGGGAGTCATCTGAGGCGGGGATTCCGAAAAAAACCTCTTGGCAAACGCGCGCCGCTCCACCTACTTTGACCCCTCGTTCATTTGATGGTGGAGTATCCAAGTGGCCAAAGGGCGTTGACTGTAAATCAATTCGGCTCCTGCCGTTCGCTGGTTCGACTCCAGCCTCCACCACCACTTTAAAAAACCCGCGTCATCCTCCGGACGATGCGGGTTTTTCTTTAGCCGGCGGCGGTTACGGCGCGCCGACGAGGCCGCTGACGTCGCTCGTCACGAGCTTCGAGCGCACGTCTGAGTTTACCAAGGTCGAGCTGCAGCCACTGAAGGTCACGCCGTTGACGTGCCGCAGGTAATAGGCCCACGGCGGCAAGTCGCCGAACATGTTCGACTCCGGATACTGGCCGGGCGTGGCCTCCGGCGGCGCGCCGGGCACGCTCGTGCGGCCGCCTTCGAAGAGCACGTTCGCGTTCGTGAACGACAGGTTCGTGATCCGGTAGGTCGTGCCGTTGTAGACGTGGCCAGTGATTAGCGCGGCCTGGTGCGGCGAATTCGGCCAGTTCGTCGTCCAGCCCGTGACATCGGTGAAGGACACCGCGTTCATTGAACCGAGTTTCGGCACGTCGCCGACGGGATGAGTGGTGGCTTGCTGCGCCAGATACACGAAGAACGCGCTGCCCACGTTGGCGAACTCCACGCGCCGGAAGCGGATCTGATCCACGTTCGCGCCCTCGCGCGATTCGACGGCCATGGCGGCGTATTGGACGTCCTTCACGTAGTTGTCGTGGATATCCAGCGCATAGAAACCGCCGTAAGTCGCCGTGCCGAACTTGATGCCGTTCGAGCCACCCGACGTGCCGTCGCCACCGAAAACGGAATCGCGAATCGTCATCGTGTCGATGCCGCGCCGCACGCCGGTCTTGAGGCACATCGCGTCGTCGCCGCTGCGCACCTGGCAGCTTTGCACGATGATGTCGGCGCCATCGACGACATCGATGCCATCGTGGGTGATGTTGTTGCTCTGAAGGTTGATGTTCGAGATGAGCACCTGATCCGACTCCATGCTCACGAGGCTCCAGACCGCACCCTTCTTCAGGTAGAGATTCTGGATCGCGACGTTGTTGGAGAGCACCGACCAAATCAGCATCGGCCGATCGCCCTCGGCGCCGCCGAAGGAGTCGCCCTGCCCGTCGATCGCGCCGCCGCCGTCGATGCGCACTTGCGAGCGGCTCGGCACGTAGAGGAGCGCGCGCTTGCAGTTCTTGCTGACCTGCGTGTTGCCGGTGCCGGAGGCTTGCGCCGGATAATCCGCCGCGTTGGCGCTGCCGAGCAACGTCGCCGTTGGATCGATGAAGAACGTCATGTTGCTGCCCAGCGTGAGTGTGCCGGTGCGATAAGTGCCGGCCGTCAACAAAACCGAGCCGCCGGTGCCGGCGCAGGCGTTGATGGCGTTCTGGATCGCAGTCGTGTCGTTGGTCGAGCCGTTGCCCGTGGCGCCGTAGGTGCGCACGTCGTAGACCGGCGTCGGCGCGGCGCCGATGAAGGTCGCTTCGTTGTAGATGCGGACGCCGTCGACGTAGAACGTGCCGGTGTTCGTGCTGTCCATGAAGAAACTCACCTTGTTCACGGACGCGGTCGCGGCGCGCAACGCCTGGTCGTTCATCTTGCGCACGCCGTCGACGTAGAGGTCGAACTTGTCCGTGCCGGTGTCGACGACCACGCGCACACGATACCAGACGTCGGGCTCGAACGCCTGCACCGTTGTCTTCGTGCCGCCGACGTAGGCCTTGATGTTGCCGTCCTCGAACAGCACGGACGCGACGGTCGTCCCGCCGCTGTTGTAGATGTAGGGCAAGGCCCGTGCGCCCGCGGTCTCACGCGCCATGACATCCGCCTCGAAAACCACGCGTCCGCTCTGATCGGCGACCGTGGTGGACAAGCTCGACGTGCCCGACGTGTTCAGCTTCTGCACGCGCACGCTCTTGTCGTCGGCAAATGGCACGGTCTTCACGCTAACCGATCCGCCGCCCGTCGAAACGACCGACCAGGGACTCGCTGGCGTCGAATCGGTCACGAGCGTATCGAAGCGATCCGCGAACACCGCCGATGGTTCGGTGTAGACGCGCACTGTATCGACGTAGAACGTGCCGGTGTTCGTCCCATCCATGAAATAGCTCAGCGAAGCCACGTTCGTCGTCGCGCTCCGCAGCGCGGCCTTGCTCAACCGCTGCGCACCGTCGACGTAGAGGTCGAATTGATCGGTGTTGGTATCGATCACGAGGCGCAAGTGATACCAAACGTTGATCGCGAAGCTCTGCACCACCGTCGACGTGGCGCCGACATAGGCGCGGATATTGCCGTCCTGAAACGCGACCGAAGCGATCGTCGTCCCGCCGCTGTTGTAGACGTAAGGCACCGCGCGAAAGCCCGCCGTCTCGCGCGCCATCACGCGCGCTTCGAACACGACGCGACCGCTCAGGCTGCCCAGTGCCGTCGACAAGCTCGACGTGCCTGACGTGAGCAGTTTCTGGACGCGCACGCTTTTGTCGTGGGCATTGAGCTCCTCCTTCACGAGCACGGAGCCGCCGCCGGTCGACACCACCGTCCACGGACTGCCCGGCGTCGAATCGGTCGTGAGCGTGTCGAATTTCTGGTTGAGCGAGAAAACGTTCGCGGCCCGCGCGGGAACCGTCGTCGCGAGCAGGGCCAACGTCGTCAGTGCGAACAGCCGGGCGAACGCCGGCCGGAAGCGCCCGCATGCGGGCGCGATGACACAGGGATTTTTCATCGGGGTGATGCGCCGCACACGGCGGCGCTGGGGTGAGACGGCCGCGCCGCCGTGACAGGCGCGCAGCCGAGGGGTTGATGTGAGCGCGTCCGGTCTACGCCGACTGCACCCGTCTTAAAGCCCCGCCGAAGGGAAATTGTTACCTCCGCCGCACGCGCACGGGAGCGCTCACGGCAGTGCCCGCGAGGTTGTGCGCGATCACTGAATAATTTCCCGGCAACGCCTCGCTGGCGACCAAGTGCAAAGTCGCACTCGTCGCTCCGGGGAGCACTTCGCCATCGCGCAGCCACTGGAATTCGATCGCTGGCGTGCCCACAAATTCCGCCACGAGCACCAAACCCTCGCCCGCACCCAATTCGCGCGCGGCCGGCAGCGGCGTTTTCAAATGCGGCGTCTGCGCTCCGCGGATGCTGCCTTCTGGCGGCGCGCCCGACCAAGTGAACGACGCGCTGCGATCGACCGCCACGTGTCCGCGCAGATCGCTCACGGCGGCGGAGAAAACAACCGTCTCTCCCGGCGCAATGTCGGGCGGCGGCTGCCAGAAGACGCGATACGGCGGCGCGTCGTCCGTGCCGATCAATTCGGACTGCCCCGGCCGCGAGGCGCGCGTGAACGTGAAAGTCACCTCAGCAACGTCATCGCTCCCGGCCACCTCGGCGCGGATTTCCTGACGGAGCGGGAAAATGGTTCCTTCGATCTCGCGCGAGCCGTTTACGAGCGTCGCTCCCGCCGGTGGCGCTACCAGCGTCACGCGCGGCGCCGCTGTAGACTCAAGCGGCCGCTTGGCACGCCAGAGACCGAACTGCAGGGGCGCGAGCGTCACCGTTGCGCTGCCGGACGCGTCGAGCTCCAAGTCGCCGGCCGCCTCGCTCGTGGCGGAGTCGAAAAGCCCGGCGAATCGCGCCCGCGCCGGCTGGCTCGTTGGCACTCGCGTCGTGACCGTGTCGGTGCGCGAGTTGTTGAACACCGCCAGATATTCGACGCGCTCCGTGCGATCTACGCGGGAAAACGCGAAGACATTGGGCGAGTCCGTCGCCCGCAGCAGCATCGCACCCGTGCGCAGGGCGGCGTGTTGCGCGCGCAATTTCGCGAGCGCGGCGACCAGGCGGTAAAGCGGGTGTTGCGGGTCGAATTTGTCATCGGCGCCGGTGCGCTGGGTGCCGAGCAACGTCGCCTGACGAAATTCGCCGGCCTGCGCCGGAAACATGTCCTCCCGCGCGTGATCGTGGTCGCCGCCGCGCCCGATCATGCCCTGCTCATCGCCGTAGTAGATCACGGGCTGCCCGCGGGAGAGGAGCAACAGTCCGTGCGCGAATTTCGTCAGATCGGTCAGCAGCGCCGACGACGCGGTCGGGTTGTCCGTGACGAGATTGAAACCGAAGCGACCCGCGTCGTGATTGCCGAGGAAAGTCGTCGTCGAATGCACGTTGCTGTCGTGGTCCGTGTAGTAGTCGTCGCGCTCGAAGAAAGCCCGGAGCGCCGCGGCCGATTCCGCCCGCGAAACGTAGGCGCGCGCGGCACCGCAGAAGCCGAAATCGAGTGTCGCATCCAGCGGCCAGGCGACCGAGAAGCCGCTCAGGTAAGCCGCGTCGCCGCCCTGCCCCACCACTTCGCCGAATTCGAGGAACTCCGGCCGGCCGCGCGCGCGGGCGGCAGCACGCATGGCCGGCGCGAAGGCTTGCCAGAACTCCGCGTTGACGTGCTTCGCCGTGTCGATGCGGAAGCCGTCCACGCCGATGTCCTCGATCCAATGGCGAAACACCTCGATGAAACCGCGCACGACGCGCGGATGCTCGGTCATGATCCCGTCGAGGCCGCGAAAATCGCTGTAGATCGCCGATTCGGGCGCGGCTTTGCTCAAGTCGCCGCGATTGTGGTAGAGCGTCGGGTCGTTGAGCCACGCGGGATTCTTCACGTTCTCCTGCCCCGGAGGCACGAGCGGACGGCGCGGGAAACTGCGTTCGACCGAGAGCGCGGGAAACGCCGCGGGATCGTTCAAGCCGTTGTAGGCCGCCGCACGGAGATCGAACGGCTGCCCTGCGGCGTCGCGATACGGGGCCGTCTTCGTGTCCACGTAGTCGGTGCCGTCGGCGTAGCGAATCACGTCGGCGGTGTGGTTCACCACGATGTCCATGGTGACGCGGATGCCGCGCGCGTGCGCGGCGTCGACGAACGCCTGAAACTCCGCGTCGGTGCCGAGGTGCGGGTCGATGTGCAGGAAATCCAGCCCCCAGTAGCCGTGATAGCCGGTGGTTTGCCGCCCATCCGGACGCGTGCGCACCGCGAGATTGCGGAACGGCGGTGTCACCCACACGTCCGTGATCCCGAGATTCTGCAGATAGTCGAGCCGCGCGGTGAGGCCGACGAAGTCACCGCCGTGAAAATGAGTGAGCCGCGCGGGATCGAATCCGCTCGCCGAGTCGCCCGCCGGCAATTCGCCGCCGTCGTTTGCGCTCGTCCCGTTGGCGAAGCGATCTGTCAGGACAAAATAGAAAGTCTGTCCTGCGCCCGGATGCGTGAAGCGCGGCACGACGACGGGTGCGGTCGCAGCATCGGTGGACGGCGTCGCGCACGCGGCAACCGCCCCGAGCGCCACGGTGACAACCAAGCTCACGGTCCGGCGGGAAACAAAGGGGAGATCGGGCATGAGCGTCGTGGGTTGCGCGGCAGGTTGATCGTCGCGGGTCAGGCTGAGAGAACCAGTCAAAACGAGGCGCGGCCGGACGCCCCCACGCGTCCTGGCCGCGCCCGTGTAACCAATCAGAAGCGGTAGTTCGCGCCGAGCAGGTAGGTCCGGCCGTAGCGCTGGAATTCCTCGATCTGCGCGTGGGTCTCGCGATAGGTGCGGTAGGCCGAGTCGGTGAGGTTGTAGGCCTGGAGAAGAATGCCGAGGCCCTTGAGCTTGCCGTCGCGGAACGTGTAGCCGACCTGGGCGTCCACCACCGCCTCGCCGCTCACGAAACGCAGCGCGCGCGTGTTGGCGAAGGCCGTGATCTCACCGACGAAATCCGAGCGCCAGCGGCGGCTGACGCGGGCGGAAAATCCGCTCTTCTCGTAGTAGAACGTGAGGCTCGAAACCGTCTTCGACAGACCGGGCAGCATCACGTTGGAGCCGATGTTGGTGTTATCGATCGTGATCGCGCTCGAATTGCGCGACACGCTGCCGACGAAGCCGAAGCCGTTGAGCGGCTGGGCGACGAGTTGGAGTGGCACGGACACGGTGAGTTCGAGGCCCTTCAGGTTGCCGCCGCGACCGTTGAGCGGCTGGCTGAAGCGACCGAAGGGCGTCGTCACGGTCGGATCGCCGGCGGTGAACTCGGAGAAGTCGTAGTGCTCGGTCGTGAGGTCGAAGACGTAGCTCTTGATGTCCTTGTAGAATCCGGCGAGTGCGACGTAGCCCTTGGTCGCGAAATATTTCTCGTAGGAAATGTCGAAGGCGTTCGCGCGCCACGGATCGAGGCGCGGATTGCCGCCGGTGGCGCTGGGCTCGCCGTTGACGCCGTTGATCGAGAAATCGAGCGAGGCGCGCATCTGGTCGAGACGCGGACGCGCGACCTGTTTCGCGGCGGCGACGCGCAGCACCTGTTGGTGCGGCAGTTCGAAGGACAGGTTCAGGCTCGGGAGCACGTCGGTGTATTTCTTGCCGTCGGTGCGGCGCTTGAGCTGGTTCGCGAGCACGGGCTCGCGGCGGTCGACGTAGTCGGCGCTGGAGGATTGATCCACGCCGATGACTTGCGCACCGAGGTTGCCGCGGACGTGCACGGCGCCGAGCATCGAGTCGATGTTGAACTGCATGTAAGACGTCGCGAGGTCCTCCATGACCTTCCAGCGTTTCGAAGCGAGGTCGGCCGCGGCGCCGGTCGACGAGCCGATGCCGGACGTGCCGTAGCCGGGGTTAAATGGCGCGTAGTTGACGCCGAGCGCGAGGATCTTGGGCACATTCCAGCTCAGCGCCGCGGGCGTGCCCGCGAAGGCGAGTGTGGAATTCGCGAGCAATGCATCGGACGCGACGGAGAGCGGGAGGTCGGTGGTCTTCTCGATCAGGCGCTGCTCGGGCTGGTCCTTGACCTTCTGGCGGTCGCCGTAGTTGAAGCCGACTTCGACGTTGTCGAAGAATTTGCTGAGGCTGCGCGACGCGGTGACGCGGTAGGAAGTGAGTTCGTCCTTGATCGAAGGCACCTTGCCGTAGCCCGCGCGGAAAACCGTCGGCCCGATCTTCACGGTGCTCGGGTCGGCGTAGTTGAGGCCGTAGGAGACCGTCGGGAAACCGTCCGGCGTGAGATCGTAGGTGACGGTGTCGCCGACCGGCGCGTTGGTGGCGGAGCGCTGCGAGGCCTGCGTCTCGAGGTTGAGCTCGTGACGCTCGGCCTTCGAGTAACTGATGTCGCCCGTGAGCACCCACTTCGCCGTGCGGTATTGGCCGTTCCAGCCGATGGCCGAGAGTTTGTCGGTGCGGTCGTTATACATGTTGCGCACCGCCGGGTAGACGTTCGCGACAGTCGCAGAGAGCAGCGCGTTGTTCGAAAGCTTGCCCGGCGTGAAGGCCAGCGCCTGCACGGGCAGAAACGGTGCAGTGAGGCTACCGCGGTTGCCGTCGAGTCGGGTCTCGATGCCGCGGTTGGTCTGTTCGCGGCGGAACTTGGAATAATAGGCGTCGATCACCGACGTGAATGACGCGGTCGGACGCCACTCGAGCACGCCCATGAAACCATCGCGCGTGTTCATGCCGCTGCGGGCAAAAGTCTTGATGCCGCTGGTGAGCGTCGTGCCGGGCACGAAGCCGTTGCGGTTGGCGTTAGCCTGCTGGTTGGTGGACCAGCCGTAGGTGCCGAATTCCTGGGCGAGAATCGGCGATTCCATGTGCGCGTAGCCAAAGGCGACACCGATGGTCTTCTTGGCGAATTGATCGACGTAGGTCGCGCTGATGCGATTGCCCGTGGTCTTCGAGTCGGCGCCGAGGTTGTTGAGGGTCTTGCGCTCGCCGCGGACGTTCACCGCGATCGTGCGGTGATTCAGCGAGAGCGGGCTCATCGTGCGCAGGCCGATCGTGCCGGAGAGGCCCTGGCTGATGAGGCTGGCGTCGGGCGTCTTCTGCACGAGCACACGGTTGATCAGCTCGGAGGGATATTGGTCGAACTCGACGCCGCGATTGTCGCCCGTGCTCACTTGTTCGCGGCCGTTGAGCAGTGTGGTCGCGAAGTCCGGTGCGAGACCGCGCACGGAGATGACTTGCGCCGCACCGTCGACACGCTGCGCAGCGAGGCCGGGCAGGCGCGCGACGGACTCGGCGATGCTCACGTCGGGCAGCTTGCCGATGTCCTCGGCGGTGATGGATTCGACGATGGAGACGGATTCCTTCTTCGCGGCGATCGACGATTCGATGCCGGCGCGAATGCCGGTCACCACGAAGGTGTCGAGTTGCACGGTGGCGTCGTCTTTCTGGACAACGGGCACCGGCGATGACGTGGGCGTGGTGGAGCTCGACGGAGCGGTCGTCTGGGCGGACGCGAACACGCCGGCGAACGCGGCGGCCGCGAGCGCACTGGCGCGCCGGATGCCGCGGGAGGTGACGGGGGTGATTTGCATGATGGCCTCGGGGGTTAGGGGAAAATCAGGAGCTCGCGCTCAGAGCCGGATCGGGAGCTTGGCGGTGCCTTCGGGCGTCGCTGGCGGGTGCTCGGGCAGCGTCTGGCCGTTGACGTGGACGTTCTCGAGTCGCAGCGACACGGCATTGCGGAGAAAGAGCGGCTCCTTGGCGTGCGCGATCGAAACATTGCGCAACAGCACGTCCTCGATCGGGGACTGCGGCGTGCCTTCGGCGAACACGGCGTAGTTGGTCGCGTTCGCGCACGTGACGTCCTCGATCACGAAATCCCGGTAAGCCGTCGGCGCGTTGCCACCGCGATAACTGTGGTAGTTCGTCTCGAAGCGCACGACGCCGGCCCGCGACAGATCGATGGCCACGCGCCGCACGCGAACGTTCTCGATGAAGCCGCCGCGGTCCGCGTTCGACTTGAAATAGATGCACGACTCGCCCTCCTCCACCCGGCAATCCTCCATGAACACGTGGCGGACACCGGCGGACATCTCGCTGCCGATGCACAGCGCGTTGATCTTCGACTGGAAGACGCAGTGGCGGATGACGACGTTCTCGGTGCGGCGGCCGTCGCGCCACGCGTCGGCGTCGCGTCCGGCCTTCAATGCGATGCCGTCGTCGCCGGTCAGGAACCGGCAGTTTTCGATCAGCACATCCGTGCACGAGTCGGGATCGCAACCGTCGTTGTTGATCAGCAGGCTCTCGACCGTGACGCCGCGCACCGTGACGTTCGTGCAGAACGTCGGGTGGATGACCCAGAACGGCGCGTCCTTAAAGGTTACGCCCTCGATGAGCACGTTCCGGCACTCGTAGGGCTGGATCAAACTCGGGCGCAGGTAATAGCCCTCGCCGAACTGCCGCTCGGCCAGCGGCGCGCCCTCGGCGCCCATGCGGCGACTGATCTCCTGGCCACGATCCTGGAGCTTCGAAATGTCCATCGCCCATTGGCGAAATTCCTGGCGCGCGTTGCCGTCGATCGTGCCACGCCCGGTGATCGCCACATTCTCCGCGCCACGCGCGTAGATCATCGGCGAGTAATTGTGGAGAATCACGCCCTCCCAACGCGTCAGCACCGCCGGCAGAAAATCCGCCGGGCGACCGCTGAAGCGCAGCGTCGCGCCCTCCGCGAGGTGCAGATCGATGTTGCTCTGGAGGTGGATCGGCCCGTTGAGGAGGTAGGTGCCGGCCGGGACGACGACATGGCCGCCGCCAGCCGCGACGCACGCTTTGATCGCCGCGCGCACGGCCGGGAGGCTGTCGGTCTTCTCGTCGCCCTTCGCCCCGAACGCCGTGATGTCGAACTCGCGGGCGGGAAACTGCGGGGGCGTGATGCGCGCGAGAATCGCGGGCACGTCCGCCCAATCGAGCTTCGGCGCAGCGGTCGCGGCGAGTGCCGGAAGCACCAGCACGCCGGTGGCAACGAGCACAGCGCCAAACGAGCGGCGGAAAGGCCAGGCGTGGGTTGCTCGGGCGAGCGCGCGGAGGGGTGAAGGGATTTTCAGCCGCGAAAGACTCATGCGGGGTGGTCGGGGTGGAACGGCCCTCACCTCTGGCCGACCCAGGCGGGGAGTAAAGGGACCGCGGAGGTAAATTGTTACCCAAGGAGCCTCGACCGACACTGCGAAGCCACGCGGTGTGCGCGCCGCCACGCATCGATGTTGCATGGTGCTGGCACGCGGGTCAGGGTCCCGCGCGTTTTCCCCGCGCCATGTCCGCCGCCCCCGCGCTCGCCTCCGCCACGTTCCACTCCTTCGATTGGGTGGACTACGCGATTCTCTGCGCCTACCTCGCGGCGAACCTGTTTCTCGGCTGGCGGCTCTCGCGCCGCCGCCAATCGTCCGAGCACTACTTCCGCGGCGATCGCCGCGTGCGCTGGTGGGCCGCCGGCATCAGCTTCTACGCCACCGCGACCACGAGTATCAGTTTCATGGCAGTGCCGGCGAAAAGCTACGCGACCGACTGGCGCGCGATCGGCTCGGCGCCGGCGCAGGCGTTCGCGACGCTCGTGATCGCGTTTTGCTTCGTCGGCGCCCTGCGCCGCCTGAACATCACGACGGTCTTCGAGTATCTCGACCGGCGCTTCGGCGCCGAGGTTCGGCTGCTCGGCGCGACGCTGAGTGTGTTGCTGAAGGTGTTCGGGCGCATGAGCGTCGTGATGCTGCTGCCGTCGCTCGCGCTCGCATCGCTCACCGGCTTCAACGTCTATGCGTGCATCGCGCTGCTCGGCGGCGTGACGGTGGCTTACGCGATGCTCGGCGGGTTCGTCGCGGTGCTTTGGACCGACGTGTTTCAATTCGTCGTGGTGTTCGGCGGCGTCGCTCTCGCGTTGTGCTACATGGCGGCGGGCGTGCCGGGCGGCTTCGGCGGCATCTGGGAAATCGGCCTGCGCGAGGGCAAGTTGGCCGCCGTGTCCTGGGAATGGAATTTCACCGATCCGACCGTGTGGGTGTTCGCCGGCCTGATGGCGCGCACGGTTTTCTTCCAACTCAGCGACCAATCGCTGATGCAACGCGTCTTCGCGACGGCCGATGAGCGCGCCGCGCGGCGCACGGTCGCGCTCGGCGCGCTGCTCGGACTGCCGAGTTCGGTGCTGTTCTTCTTCGTCGGCACCGCGCTGTTCGCCTTCTACCGCGGTCACACGCCGCCGCCGGCCGACATGGCGAACGACGCCATCTTCCCCTACTTCATCGTCAACGAACTGCCGCACGGAGTCGTCGGGCTGGTCATCGCCAGCGTGCTCGCCTCGGCGATGGGTGCGCTGAGCAGCGACGTGAACTCCGCCGCCACGATCGTCGCCACCGATTTCCTGCCGCTCTGGCGCCGTGAGCCGAGCGACTCGATCCGGCTGCGCGTCGCGCGCGTCGCAACCGTGGCCGCCGGCTGCGCCGCGACGGCGATGGCCGCGTATCTCGCCAGCCTGAATGTCCCGTCGCTTTGGGATCAGGTTTTGAAACTCGCCGCGCTGATCGGCGGCGGTCTGCCCGGCGTATTCGCGCTCGGCCTGCTCACCCGCCGCGCCAACTCTCCCGGCGTCATCGTCGGCGCGCTCGCCAGCATCGCCGCCACCGCGGGCCTGCAAATGTTCACGAGCATCAACCCGTTCTTCCAGGGCTTCGCCGCGCTCGTGACCTGCGTCGTCACGGGCTACGCCACCAGCCTGCTGTTCCAACGCAGCCGCCCGCCGCGCGATTTGCGCGGCTTGACGCTCTGGGATCTGTCGCGAACCGCTAAATGACGTGGTGCCCGGCGCGCTCGTCCGCCGGCAAATAGTGCAGCGTGTGGCCCGGGTGCCATTTGCCCTCGATCGTCAGCGTGATGGGATCCTCGGGCACGCCGCACTCGTTCCGCTCGACGAGATCGATGAGCTTGTCGACGGCCACGCGACCGATGAGCCGCGCATTTTGGTGAATGCCGGTGATCTGACTCTCCGGATCGTGCACAGAGAGGCTAATCAGGCCGAGATCCTCCGGCATGCGCAATCCGCGCGCGGCGAGTTGCTGCATCTGCTCCTCCTGCAACAGTGAGATCATCACGTCCGGCTTCTCGCGCCGCACCCAGCGCCGCACTTCGTCCGCATCCCAGGTCTGGTAAAGCAATGAGCGCACGCCGGTATCGAAGCCGAGTTTCTCGCGCTCGATCATGAACGCCGCCTCCCAACGATGCTCGAGCCGCTGGCAAAGCGGCCCATCCATCACGAAACCCGGACGCCGGTAGCCGTTGCGGTGGCATTCGTGCAGCGCGAGCATCATCGACTGATAGTGGTCGTTCGAAGTCCGATGGAACACCGGATGCGCGATGCTCAGACCGTGCGCCACGACGGAAAAATACTCCCACTTCAGGTCGATCTGCATGCCGAGACGCGGCAGCGGAGTGAGAAACACGCCGCGCACACCGCGCGCGCGCAGCATTTCGCTGAACCGCTGGTTGCTCATCCCGTCGCGATACAGCCAAAAATGCGACAGCTGGTAACCGCGCGCCGTCGCACGCTCCGTGGCACCATCGAACAAGAGCCGCAACAGCGGCGACGGCATCTTCGTCCACCCATCGTGCGTCTGGAATGCCGTCACGTAGGCGAGCACCGGCTGCTGCGCGCCGCTCGTGCGCTTGCGGCGGCGCGTCTGCATCAGGGCGGAAACAAAAGGATGAGTGCGGTAACCCATTTCCTCCGCAAGCCGCAGCACCTCGGCGCGCGTCGCGGCGGAAATGTTGCCGCGACTGCGCAGGCATTTCGACACGGTCGCGACCGACACCCGTGCCCGCTCCGCCACATCTCGCATCGTCACTGGCATACGTGAACACGCCGATAGCGCCCGGCGGCGAAAAGGGAACCTCAATGTCACGCGCGGCGGCATTTTCGCTCGGGAAGCGGGAAAGGTAACGATTTGCCTTCCGGCACCCTTTTCGCGATCCATACCGCCGACTAGGAGCGTGCACCCCTTCCCTGCCGCCGTGAATCGCCGCGAATTCATCCGCAACACGTCGCTCCTCGCCTCCGCTCTCGTGCTGCGCGCGCGAGGCTCGACCGCGATCACCGCCAGCGCCAGCCCAGACCTGCTCGACGGCCTGAGCGATCACGGCGACCTGCGCCTGCCGGCGTGGGGACCTTACACGAAGCACCTCGCCGGCATCTCGCACCTGCCCGATCCGTCCAGTGGCCTGCGCTTCGATCTCTCCGTGTTCCCCGGTCTTTATCGCCGCCGCCAACCGGTCCCGATGGTCACCTACGACTCCGGTTTCCAGCCTTGGAGCGCCGCCCCGGACCTTTCGCACTACACGTTGAGATATCCGCTCGGAGGGCTCGAAGAGTTCTACGTCGATGTCGCTTTTCGTCAGGAAGCCGGCGGCACCGCGATCCGCGCGCACCTCGTCAACGACACCATGGAGCCGCAGCAACTCTCGCTACATTTCCTCGCCTCGATCCATTTTCCCGAAGCCGGTCCGTATCGCCAGCCGCCGCTCCGCGCCGCGAGCGTTTCACTGCCGGAAGGCGCCGAATGGATCGATGGCTCGAACTATCGATCGCTCACCCTCGATGAGGAGGCCCCGCAGCGGCACTTGCCGGACAACGCCGAGATCTGGGGCGAAGTTCGGCGCGATGGCTGCGTCAACGGCGTCGCGCTGGCCGGCGGGTTCGGTCGGAAAACCGGACAGCACGTCCGCTACGCGCGGCCCGCGAATTTCTCGCCGGCGGACACGGTGGCGTTGCTCCGCTATCGCTCCGCCTCCGGCGCGCGCACGCACCTCCGCTGCGCAGGGCTCTACGCCGCCGATCTCGCGCTCGACGGCGACGGTTCGTTCCGGATGGCCGAGATTCCGCTTGGCGATCCGGCGGCGACGGAATTCGCGCTCGAAGTCACTGCCGGCAGCGAGGTCGAAATCGACGGCTTCGCGTTGGTCCACGCGAACAACAAGGTCGGCGTGGCGTTCCATGTGCCGCCGCTCGACTACCGCCCGCAAGTGACGGCGCTCGACTCGTCGTCGCTCGCCCTCGCCTACGGGGCAGCTCCCGGCGTTTACGGACTCGCGTGGGAATCGGCCGACTCCGAGGTGCGCGAGTGGCTGGCCGACCGCATCGAATACGACTTCCCGCTCTACACGCACGAGCACGTGAAGCGTCGGTTCGAACTCGGAGGCGAACGCCACTACACGAACGTCTTCGTGCGTCCGCTTTTCCTCGCCCCCGGCGAGCGGCGCCAATTCTCCGCGTTCGCCTGCCACGAAGCGGATCTCGCCGGGGTTCGCGCAAAACTGGCCGAGTTCGCCGCGAGACCTCATGGCGACCGCGTCGCCGCTCTTTCTGCTGTGCCGCCGCACACCGCGGCCGGGCGCGTTTTCGCCTACGGCATCGAACGCCTCGCCGCGACCGTGGCGACGAACGTCGTCTATCCCGTGCGTCGCCGCGGAAAATTCATCCGGCACTACACGCCGGGCCGCTGGTGGGATTCGCTCTACACGTGGGACTCGGGTTTCATCGGTCTCGGCCTGCTCGAGCTCGATCCCGCCCGCTCGGTCGACAATCTCGCCGCCTATCTCTCGCGCGCGGACGAGGACGCGGCCTTCACCTTTCACGGCAGTCCCGT
The DNA here is from genome assembly GCA_016217545.1 of Opitutia bacterium. NCBI lineage: Bacteria > Pseudomonadati > Verrucomicrobiota > Opitutia > Opitutia bacterium. The sequence continues at coordinate 783,155 of JACRHT010000016.1, forward strand.
CCCGGTGCAGATCTACCAACTGCACGCGCTGTGGAACCGCACGCAGGACACCGCGCTGCTCCGCCGTTTCTTCGCGCCCGCGCGCCGCATGCATCGTTTCCTCGCCGGCCGCAGCGAAGGCTCCACCACGCGCAACCTCGACTCCGGCCTGCTGCGCACGTGGGACTATTTCTACAACTCCGGCGGCTGGGACGACTATCCCCCGCAGAAATTCATCCGCGGCACGCCCCTGACCGCGAGCACGACGCCTGTCGTCAACACCGCGCACGCGATCCGCACCGCGAAGATTCTCCGCAGCCTCGCCCCGCTGCTCGACGAGCCTGCCGCCGAATTCGACCGCGACATCGAGGAATTTTCCGCGGCGCTCCAGCAACACGCGTGGGACGCCGAGAGCGGTTGGTTCAGCTATGTGCGGCACGATGCCGGAGGCACGCCGCTCGGTCCGCTGCGACACGACAGTGGCGCGAATTTCAACCGCGGTCTCGACGGCATCTACCCTCTCGTCGCCGGCATCTGCACGGCCGAACAGCGTGCGCTCTTCCTTGGTCGCCTGCGCGACCGCCGAGTATTCTGGACCGATGTCGGCCTCACCACCGTGGACCAAAGCGCTCCCTACTACCGCGACGACGGCTACTGGAACGGCACGGTGTGGTTCCCGCACCAGTGGTTTTTCTGGAAAACCCTGCTCGACCTCGGCGAAGGCGACTTCGCCTGGCAGGTCGCGGAGACCGCGCTCCGCACGTGGGAACGCGAAGTGCGCGCGACCGGTTGCTGCTTCGAGCATTTCATCGTGAAGAGCGGCCGCGGCGCCGGCTGGCATCAATTCGCCGGGCTCACGCCGCCACTGCTCAGCTGGTTCGCCGCCTATTTCCGCCCCGGCACGGTGACCGGCGGACACGATTGCCTGATCCTCGAGCAACACACGACCGCCGACCGCATCCGGGCCCGACTTCGTTTCCCGACGGGCAACACCATGGCTCCGGTCGTGCTCGCGGTGGTCGATGCCGCCGCCGAATCCGCGCGCTGGAACGGCTCGCGCGTGTCAGCGCGGCCACGCGCAGCCGGCACGCTCGAGATCACCCTGCCACCCGGCGTCGGCGAGGGCATTCTCGAGATCGGCTGAGTGGTCGCTCCACTCTCGCGCCTACACGTTCCAAAACGCTCGCCGCATGGCCGCGCCGCCGCTAGATCTTGTCCCGCTCGCATGCGCCCGCGATCACCGCTCCTCCTTCTCGCGTCGCTCGGCGCAGTTCTGAGCCTCGCGCGCGGCGCACTGCCCGCCTTCCCCGGCGCGGAGGGATTTGGGACGGAGACTCCCGGCGGCCGGGGCGGCAAGGTCATGGCGGTCACCACGCTCGCCGCCGAGGGCCCCGGCAGTCTTGCTGCCGCGCTGCGCACGAAAGGTCCGCGCATCGTCGTGTTTCGCGTCGGTGGCACGATCCGCCTCGCGCGCGATCTCAATCTCGACGAACCGTTCGCCACCATCGCCGGCCAGACCGCGCCCGGCGACGGCATTTGCATCCGCGGCGGCGCGCTCCGCATCCGCACGCATGACGTCGTTGTGCGCCATCTCCGCTTCCGCGTCGGCGACGATCTCGCGGGCCCCGATCCCGACAACCGCGACGGCGTCGGCATCGGCAATCCGCGTGAACCGGTCCATCATGTCGTGCTCGACCATTGCTCAGTCAGCTGGGCGATCGACGAGAACGTTTCCCTCTGGCACCCCTGCCACGACATCACCGTGCAATGGTGTCTGATCACCGAGGCGCTCGCGCACAGCCTGCACCCGAAAGGCGCACACGGCATGGGGCTGCTCGTCGGCGATCACGCGCAACGCGTCTCGGTTCACCACAATCTTTTCGCCCACAACCAGGACCGCAATCCGCTCCTGAAAGGCGACACCTCCGCCGAAGTCGTCAACAACGTCGTCTACAACTGGCGCTGGTTCGCCACCGGTCTCACCGATCGCGAGGGCAGCGGCCCGCAGCGCGCCGACATCGTGGGCAACACCTACCTGCCCGGCCCGCAGACGCACAACCGCTTCGGCGTCGGCCTTGAGAAGACAATCCGGCCCGGCTCCGCGGTTTTCCTGCGCGACAACACCGTCGAAGGCGCGCCGTTCGACGCCGCACCCGACGATGAGTGGAAAGTCGCCGTCTCGCGCGCACCGTTTCGCGACCGCTCCGCCACGCCCACCGTGCCCGGGAGCGGCCTCACGGCCCAGTCCGCAGCGGACGCATTGCCGCAAGTTCTCGCGCAAGCGGGCGCCGTGCTTCCGCGCCGCGACGTCGTTGACGCGCGCATCGTCGCTTCGGTGCGCGAGCGCACCGGGCACACGATCAATTCGACCCGCGCCGTCGGCGGCTGGCCGGTCTACCGCTCCGCGCCGCCTCCGGCCGACGCGGACGGCGACGGCATGCCCGACGCGTGGGAGCAGGCCCACGGCCTCGATCCGCACGACGCGCGCGATGCTTCCGCCGCCGCGCCCGACGGTTTCACCTGGATCGAGTGCTACCTCGCCTCCATCGGCCTCACCGACTGAGCGGCGGCGCGCGCCTCAGCCGAAGTGCGGCCGCATCGTCACGCCAAGTGCGTTTTGCTTGGCTTGCAGCGAGCGGTAGAGTTTTGCCCGCGCCTTGTCCGGCACGCAACGGCTCGACTCGTCGAGCGCCACCGCGCGCGCGCACAACGCGGCGAGGTCGCTTTTCTCGCCGCGTCGACCCGCATCGCACCACGCCGCTTGCAGCGCACCGCCGAGCGCCGCGCCCTCGTCTTCGACCATCTTGACCACGGGAACACCGAACACATCCGCCATGATCTGCCGCCACGTCGCGGACTTCGCGCCGCCGCCGGTGAGGCGGATTTCGCGCGGCTTGATGCCGAGCTCACCGAGGCGCTGCAAGCCGTAGTTCATGCCCATTGTCACGCCCTCCATCGCCGCGCGCATCAGGTGGCCGGGCGTCGTGTTGTGCCGCGTGATTCCGAAAAGCACGCCGCGACCGTGCGGCAGGTTCGGTGTCCGCTCGCCGTCGAAATACGGCAGCAGCAGCAAACCGTCCGCGCCCGCCGCCGTGGCTGCGACCGCCGATTCCATCGCGGCATGATCCGCGCCGAAGAGTTGCCGCATCTGCTCCGTCACCAGTGTGACATTCATCGTGCACAGCAACGGCATCCAGCCGCCCGTCGATGAACAGAACGCCGCGATCTCGCCCTGCGGGTCGACGACCGGCTGCTTCGCGAACGCGTAAATGGTGCCGCTCGTGCCGAAGGACGCCGTCACGACGCCCGGCGCAACGTTGCCTGTGCCGATCGCTCCCATCATGTTGTCACCGCCGCCGGCGGAAACCACGACGTCCGCGCCGAAGCCCCAGCGCCTTGCCAGTTCCGGCTTCAGTGTGCCGGCGGCCGCGCGCGAATCGGAGATCGGCGGCAGGCAGTCGATCAGTTTGCGATCGATCGCCGCGCAGACTTTGGCTGACCAACGGCGCCGACGGACATCGAACAGCGCCGTGCCAGACGCGTCGCCGGCCTCCATGAAGTATTGGCCGGTCAGGTGGAAATTCAGGAAATCGTGCGGCAGCAGCACGTGACGCAGCTTTTTGAAATTCGCGGGCTCATGACGCTTCAGCCAAAGAATCTTGCCCGCGGTGTAGCCCGGTAGGAACGGCAAGCCGGTCTCGCGAATGACGGCCTTCACGCCACCGAGCTTCTTCGTCAGCCACGCGCACTCGGGGGCAGTCGAGGTGTCGCACCAGAGCTTCGCGGGACGGATGACCGCGCCGTGCTCGTCGAGCGGAACGAAACCGTGCTGTTGGCCCGAGATGCCGATGCCGCGCACGCGCGAGGCGTCGATCTTCGCCGCCACAGCGCCGATGACGCTCTCCATCGCCGCCGCCCATTCCTGCGGGTGCTGTTCCATGTGGCCGGGCGGCAGGCCGGCGATGAGGTGGTGGGGCGCGCGGGCGTCCGCGATCACGCGTCCGGTTGTGAGGTCGAGCGCCACGCACTTCGTGCTCTGCGTGCCGCTATCGATGCCAAGGTAGATGCTCATGGGAAAAATTTCAGACTCGAGGAAATGAAGGAGAAACCACGAAACACTCTAAACACACGAAAAGCAGGCCGAAGCTAAGTCATCGCTCGCGACCACAGCCCCCCGCTTGACGAATCGCTCTCCAGTTTATTCAGCTCCTCTCCTTTCGTGTGTTTCGTGTTTTTCGTGGTTGTCGGAAATCCGATCAGCGCCGCGCCGGGATCGGGCACGATGCGCCGTCGAACCACGTGCCTTCAACGAAGGTCGTCGTCGGAATCGAAGGCACGCCGAATTTGTTGTGGTGGAGCTGGCCGGCGAGGATTTCGACCGCAAGCGCGCCCACCGTCTCGTAGTTCTGGCGCACGCCGGCGACTCTGCCGTCGAAGCTGTCGAGAAACACGTCGACGAGCGCCACGTCGCGGGGCACGCGGAGCTTCATCGCCGCCAGGCACGGCTGCACGAACGAGGCCTTCGCGATGATCACCTCGGGCTGATGGCGCTCATACCATTCCTGGAAACGATCGAGCGGCGCGACGACGTCGGTCTTGGACTCGTTCATCCAATCCTCGATCGGCTCCGCGTCGGGGAACAGCAACATCGGCACGCGATCGCGCGTCGGCAAATTCGCCTGCTCGCAGAGGAATCCGGCCGACCACAGGTGATCGACGCTGTAGTTCCATCCGCGGTGCATCACGAAGCCGATGCGCCGGTAACCCGCCGCGATCACCCGCTGCATGGCGAGGCGGATGATGCTGCACTGGTCGTTCGTGACGTTGTGCAGCTCGGGCTTGTGCGGGAAATAGTCGATCTTCACCGCGCTGAACCGCTGCCACTCGAAGTGGATCGAGTCGTCCGCCTCGCGCTGGTGGGAGGCGATGATCACGCCGTTGATGCCGCGCGCGGCGAGGATGCCGCTGAGCCGACCGTGCGTCAGCCCGGGCTCGCGCATCCAGAAATGCTCCAGCTTGTAGCCGAGTTCCTCGGCCTTGGCGCGCGCGCCCTCGTAGAAATTCGGGTGCGCCGTCACCTTCTTCCAGCCCCACGCCGAGTCCCAGTTCGTGACGTAAGCCAGCGTCGACGGCGAGCGTCGCTCCATGTTGCGGCCGCGATAGGCGACGAGCGCGCGCAGCAACGGATCGGGCGTGTAGCCCATCTTGCGAGCGAGGTCCTGCAAGCGCTCGCGCGTCTCCAACGGCAGGCGCGGATGGTTGCGGAGCGCGAGCGAAACGGTGGTGACGTGCACCCCCGCGGCTTTCGCGACGTCAGCGAGCGTGGTGCGGCGATCGTTCATGGGGTGCGGGGTGCAGCGGCTTGTCTCTCGCGCGAGCGCACACCGCGCGCAAGCTCTCCTCAAGTCTAATGTTAGTTCCGACGGGCGATTGTGCAACGACGCGACTCGCGGAAATCTCGTCGGCGTCATTCACCTGCTGTAATCGATCTCTTTCTGCCATGAAGAAGACCCCTGAACATTTCCGCGGCATCGGCCGCATCCCGTATGAAGGCCCGCGCTCGGGCACTGCGCTTGCGTTCAAGCACTACGACCCCACCGAACGCGTCGATGGCAAAACCCTGAAGGAGCACCTGCGTTTCTCCATCGCCTACTGGCATGCGTTCCGCGGCGTGGGCTCGGATCCGTTCGGTCCCGGCACCATCGTGCGCCCGTGGGAGAGCGGCAAGGATCCCGTCTCCATCGCGAAGGTCCGCATGGACGCGGCGTTCGAGTTCTTCACCAAGATCGAGTCGCCGTTCTGGTGCTTCCACGACCGAGACATCGCGCCCGAGGGCCGCTCACTCGCCGAATCGAACCGCCACCTCGACAAGCTCGTCGCGCACGCCCAGCAGCTCCAGAAAGCCACCGGCGTGAAGCTCCTGTGGGGCACCGCCAATCTCTTCTCGAACCCGCGCTACATGTGCGGCGCCGCGACCAACCCCGACGCCCACGTCTTCGCCTACGCCGCCGCGCAAGTGAAGAAGGCGCTCGAAATCACCAAGGAACTCGGCGGCGAAAACTACGTCTTCTGGGGCGGCCGCGAAGGCTACGAGACCCTCCTCAACACAAACCTGAAGCGCGAACAAGATCACCTCGCGCGCTTCATGCACATGGCCGTGGACTACGCGAAGGCCATCGGCTTCAAGGGCCAGTTCCTCATCGAGCCGAAGCCGAAGGAGCCCACGAAGCACCAATACGACTTCGACGTCGCCAGCGGCATCGCCTTCCTCCGCACCTACGGCCTCGAAAAACACTTCAAATTCAACATCGAGACCAACCACGCCACGCTCGCCGGCCACTCGTTCCAGCACGAGATCGAGGTCGCCGCCGCCGCCGGCATGCTCGGATCCATCGACGCCAACACCGGCGACCAGCTCCTCGGCTGGGACACCGATCAGTTCAACACCGACGTCCGCGAGCTCACGCTTGCGATGGTCTCGATCCTCAAGGCCGGCGGCCTCGGCACCGGCGGCTTCAACTTCGACGCCAAGCTCCGCCGTCCCTCCATCGATCCCGAGGACCTTTTCCTCGCCCACATCGGCGGCATGGACGCCTACGCGCTGGCCTTCAAGGTCGCGCGACGCATCCTCGCCGACGGCAAGTTCGAGCGCTTCGTCGCCGACCGCTACTCGTCCTTCGACAGCGACTACGGTCGCGACATCGAGAAGGGCAAAGCGACCTTCCAGTCGCTCGAGAAACTCGTTCTCACCAAACTCGGCGAGCCCACGCCTCGCTCCGGCAAGCAGGAACATCTCGAGAACCTCCTGATGCAGTATCTGCACGGCTGAGCGCTCGCCACCGCACTCGGCTCCGCCCTTTTCGAAACGCGCGCCTCGGCGCGCGTTTTTGCTTTTTTCGCTCTCCCGCGCGGCGGTTTCGTCAACAACGTCAGGGGCCGCAAAAATCGCGAAATTCCAGAGCGCGCTTTCCCCAATCCGCTTCATCCCACGACGCACCCGCGCCGTTTCCTGCGCGTCCACGCCGTCAGCCTGCCGTAGCGCTCGCACCCTGTTTTCAACCGCCACCGAAGGCGGCGAGACGGCGCTGGCTCTAATGTTAGCGTCCACTGGAAGTTGCGCGCCCGGCGCGGGGCTTGAAGCTCGCTTCCGCTCGTTCATGCTGCCCCCTGTTTCCGGCGTCGCACAGGCTGCCGCTCCCCACCCCGCTGTTCGTTCTTCGCGCCGCCACCCCACCCCATGAGCACCCCTGGTCAAAAGCTCTCGTTCCTCGAGAAAGCTGGCTACAGCGCCGGCGACGCCGCCGCGAACTTCGTCTTCATGACGATGGTTCTGTTCCAGCTGAACTTCTACACCGACGTCTTCGGCCTCTCCGCCAACGCCGCCGCCGCCATCCTGCTCTGGCCGCGCCTCTGGGACGCCGTGTTCGACCCGATCATGGGCGTGCTTGCCGACCGCACGAACACTCGCTGGGGCAAATTCCGCCCGTGGGTCCTCTGGACCGCCGGGCCGTGGGCCATCGTCATGGTCCTCGCCTACACCACGCCCGTCGGCTGGAGCACCGGCATGATGATCGCCTACGCCGGCATCACGAACACGATCCTGATGACGCTCTACTCGATGAACAACATGCCCTACTCCGCCCTCGGCGGCGTGATGACGGGCGACCTCAACGAGCGCACCAAGCTCAACTCCTACCGCTTTGTCTCGGTCAACATCGCGCAGTTCATCGTCGGCGGCTTCACACTCCCGCTCGTCGCCAAATTCGCCGAAGGCCACGACCGCCAGCACGGCTGGCAAGTCACGATGACGATCTGGGCCGTCCTCTGCCTCGTCCTCTTCGTCATCACCTTCTTGACGACGCACGAACGCATCAAGCCGGTCAGCGAAGTGAAAAGCTCTCCCAAGCAGGACTTCGTCGACCTCCTGAAAAACGGCCCGTGGATCGCCCTCGTCGCCTACACCGTCTTCAATTTCGGTATGCTCGCCTACCGCGGCGGCGCGCACTACAATTTCTATCACCACTACGCCGACAAGGCCGCGATGTTCGATTTCGTCGAGAAACTCGGCCTCACCACACCGGAGCTCGCGCGCGGCGCCGGCCTGCTCGACTTCCTCGGCTACATCGTCCACGGCACGCGCGAGACCGCGGCCACGTCGAACGTCGCGGACGTGTTCAACAGCATCGTCAACATGACCGGCACCGCGACGACGATCGTGTTCATCATCCTCTCCGCCGGACTCTCCGCGCGCTTCGGCAAGAAGGCCGTCATCTTCGCCGGCTTCGGCTTGGCCGCGCTCAACTCGTTCGCCTACTACCTGCTCTCTCCCACGAACACCTGGGGCATGCTCGCCCTCGCCGTGATCGGCTCGATCGTCTACGCGCCGACCATCGCGGTCGCCTGGGCCATGTATGCCGACGCCGCCGACTACTCCGAATGGCAGACCGGCCGCCGCTTCACCGGCATGGTCTTCGCCACGATCGGCTTCTCCCTCAAGGCCGGCCTCGCGCTCGGCTCCGCCGCGTTCCTCTGGATCATGGCCGGCGCCTTCGGCTACGACACCAAACTCCCGTCCGCCGCCAACGCCGTGCACGGCTACTTCGTTTCCTCGAGCCTCATCGTCGGCCTCCTCTTCGCCGGCGGCGCGATCTCCATCGCCTTCTGCAAGCTGAACAAATCCCTCACGCTCCAGATGGCCGACGAACTCGCCGACCGACGCGCGAAAGCCGGCCTTTCCACCTGAGCCACGCGGGCCCCGCCCGCCTGCCGCCATGCTCCGCCTCGTGAAACTTCTCGCCGGCTTCGCGCTCGTCACGACCTGCGCGTTCGCGACGACACCCGCTGCCCCGCCTTCCGCGCCGCCGCACGTCGCACCCAATCTCTTCGCCCAGCTCCTCGGCAAATCGGAAGCCGAACTCGACGCGAAGATCGACGCCGCCTGGCGCCAGCTTTTCCACGGCAACGACGCCACCGAGCGCCTTTTCTATCCCGTCGGCGCCGACTCCGCCTACATCGCCGACATCGGTTCCGGCGACGTGCGCACCGAAGGCCTCTCCTACGGCATGATGCTCGCCGTCCAGCTCGGCCACCGCGAGGAGTTCGACCGCCTTTGGACGTGGGCCAAACGCCACCTCCAACACCACGACGGCCCGCGCCGCGGCTACTTCGCCTGGCACGCGCGCTTCGACGGCACGCCGCTCGATCCCGGCTCCGCCAGCGACGGCGAGGAATGGTTCGCCATGGCGCTCTTCTTCGCCGCCCACCGTTGGCAACCGCAGGGACCGGCCAACTCCCCGCACGACTACGCCGCCGAAGCGCAGGCGCTGCTCCGTGGAATGCTCCAAAAGCGCCCCACCGCCGAGGTCACGCCCATCTTCGACGCGCGCGAGCGCCAGGTCGTCTTCGCCCCCACGCCGCGCGCCAGCGGCTTCACCGATCCGTCGTATCATCTGCCCGCCTTCTACGAACTCTGGGCGCGCTGGTCCGACTCCGCCGCCGATCGCCGCTTCTGGTCCGAAGCCGCGCAAACCAGTCGCGCCTTCTTCCACCGCGCCGCCCACCCGCGCACCGGCCTCATGCCTGAATACGCGCACTTCGACGGCCGCCCTTTCACGGCCGACACCTTCGGCGCGGGCAAAGGCGATTTCCGTTTCGACGCCTGGCGCACGCTCGCGCACGTCGCGCTCGACCACGCGTGGTGGCGCGCCGACCCGTGGCAGCGCGACCAAAGCAACCGCGTCCTCCGCTTCCTCGCCCCGCACTTGCCGGCCTTGCCCAACCAATTCGCCCTCGACGGCACGCCGCTCTCCAGCGACGCCTCCACCGGCCTCCTCGCCACCGCCGCCGTCGCCGGCCTCGCCGCCGACCCCGACGTCGCCCGCCCCTTCGTCCAACAACTCTGGAACGCCCCGATCCCCTCCGGCCAATGGCGCTATTACGACGGCCTGCTCTACTTCCTCGCCCTGTTGCAGACCGGCGGACGCTTCCAAGTCATCCCGCCACCCGCCCGATGAAATTCCTGCGCTTCGCGTCGTTCGCTCTCGTCATCGTCTCCGCCTTCATCGCGCGACCGCTCCACGCCGACGACGGCTACCGCCTCTGGTTGCGCTACGACCGCATCGAAGACGACGCGCTGCGCACCGCCTACATCGCACAGCTCACGCACCTCCGGCTCACCGCCGCCTGCACTCAAGCCAACAGCCCCATCCTCGCCTCCGCGAAAGCCGAACTGGAAACCGGCCTGCAAAGCCTCCTCGGATTCGCGCCCACCATCGAAATTCTCACCGTCACCGGTCCGAGCCCCTCGTCCTCATCCGTGCCCACCGACGGCTACCAGATCGAGAGTTTCCGCCCCGACACCGTCGACATCACCGCCGACACGGAAGCCGGCGTCCTCTACGGTGCCTTCGCCGTCCTCCGCGAGATTCAGCTCCGCCACTCGCTCACCAACCTGCACCTCGCCAGCGCCCCGCGCATCGAGCGCCGCTTGCTCAACCACTGGGACAACCTCGACCGCACCGTCGAGCGCGGCTACGCCGGTTTCTCGCTCTGGGAATGGTTCTACCTCCCCGAGATCCGCTCGCCTCGCTACCGCGACTACGCGCGCGCCCTCGCCTCGGTCGGCCTCAACGGCACCGTCCTCACCAACGTCAACGCCAACGCCCAAATCCTCACGCGCCCCTACCTCGAGAAAGTCGCCGCGCTCGCCGGCGAGTTCCGCCCGTGGGGCATCCGCGTCTACCTCACCGCCCGCTTCAGCGCGCCGATCGAGATTGGCGGACTGAAAACCGCCGACCCGCTCGACCCCGCCGTCGCCGCGTGGTGGCGCGACAAGATCGACGAGATCTACAAAATCGTTCCCGACTTCGGCGGCTTCGTCGTCAAAGCCAACTCCGAAGGCCAGCCGGGGCCGCAGGACTACGGCCGCACGCACGCCGACGGCGCCAACCTCCTCGCCGATGCCCTCGCCCCGCACCACGGAATCCTGATTTGGCGCGCGTTCGTCTACTCGGCGACCAACAAGGACGACCGCGTCAAACAAGCCGTCACCGAGTTCGCCCCACTCGACGGCCAATTCCGCGACAACGCCGTCGTGCAGATCAAGAACGGCCCGCTCGACTTTTTCCCACGCGAGCCGTTCTCGCCGCTCTTCGGCCACATGCCCCGCACGCGCCTCGCGGTCGAATTGCAGATCACGCAGGAATACCTCGGCCACTCCGTCCAACTCGCCTACCTCGCGCCGCTTTGGAAGGAGGCGCTCGACGCGGATACCTACGCGAACGGCCCCGGCTCCACCGTCGCCCGCATCGTCGACGGCAGCGTGAAACGCCAGCATCCGACCGTCATCGCCGGCGTGGCTAACACCGGCACCGACCGCAACTGGACCGGCCATCTCCTCGCGCAATCCAACTGGTATGCCTTCGGCCGCCTCGCCTGGGACCACACGCTCACCTCCGAGCAGATCGCCGACGAGTGGACGCGCCTCACCTTCGGCCACGACGCCGACATCGTCGCCACGATCTCGCGCCTGCTCCTCGGCTCGCGCGAAACGATCGTGAACTTCTCCATGCCGCTCGGCCTGCATCACATCATGGCCGAAGGCCACCACTACGGCCCCGGCCCGTGGGTCGCCGACCGCCCGCGCGCCGACTGGACCGCCGTCTACTACCACCGCGCCGACGCCACCGGCCTCGGCGTCGACCGCACCGCCCGCGGCACCAACGCCCTCGGACAATACGCGCCCGCGTGGCAAAAACGCTGGGGCGATCCCGCAACTTGTCCCGACAATCTGCTGCTCTGGTTTCACCGCCTGCCGTGGGATTTCCGCATGAAGTCCGGTCGCCCGCTCTGGGACGAACTCTGCCTCCGCTACCAGCAAGGCGTCGACGAAGTCCGCGCGATGCAACGCGCCTGGGACTCGCTGCGCGGTCGCATCGACGACGAACGCTTCGTCCACGTGCAACAACGCCTCGCCCGCCAGGAAAAGGACGCGCGCGACTGGCGCGACGCCTGCCTGCTCTACTTCCAGCAATTCTCGCAGCGTCCCCTGCCCGCCGGCGTCGAGCCGCCCGCACACCCGCTCGAATTCTACCAGTCGATCACGCTCAAACACGTGCCCGGACACCACTGACGCCGGCACCCGCCGAGTCGCTCGCAACGCCGTCGATGAAGCTCCTCGCCCTTTGGGTCCTGCTCGCATTCCTCGCCCTCGTCGGCTTCGCTGGCGCCATGGAAGAGCGCGCCCCCGCGATCGTTTTTGAATGGTGCGAGTATGCCGGCCGCGACGCCCCCGCCGCCACGGCGCTGCCCGTCGGGCACTACCGCAATCCCATCCTCGCCGGCTTCTATCCCGACCCGAGCCTCTGTCGCGTCGGCCGCGACTTCTACCTCGTCAACTCCACCTTCGCCTACTTTCCCGGCATCCCGATCTTCCACAGCCGCGACCTCGTGCATTGGACGCAACTGGGCCACGTCATCGACCGTCCGAGCCAGCTCCCCTACGCCGGCCTCGAGGTCTCGCACGGCATCTTCGCGCCGGCGATCAGCCACCATCGCGGCACGTTCTACGTCATCTGCACAATGGTCGATGGCGGCGGCAACTTCCTCGTCACCGCGACCAACCCCGCCGGGCCGTGGTCCGATCCTGTTTGGCTCGGCTTCGAAGGCATCGATCCGTCGCTCTTCTTCGACGACGACGGTCGCGCATGGATCGTCAACAACGGCGAACCCGCCGGACCCTCGCGCTACGACGGCCATCGCGACATCTGGATTCAAGAGTTCGATCCCACGGCGAAAAAGATGATCGGCCCGCGGCGCGTGTTGGTCGATCGCGGCACCGTTCCCGAGAAAGACCCGGTCTGGATCGAAGGCCCGCACCTCTTCAAGCGCGGCGAGTGGTATTACCTCATGTGCGCCGAAGGCGGCACGGCCGAGGGCCACACCGAAGTCATCTTTCGCGGTCGCGACCCAACCGGCCCCTTCACGCCTTGGGAGCAGAATCCCATCCTCACGCAACGCGACCTCCCACCCGGCCGCGCCAACGCCGTCACGTCCACGGGCCATGCCGATCTCGTGCAACTCGCCGACGGCTCGTGGTGGTCCGTTTTCCTCGGCTGCCGCCCCTACGACACGGCTTCGCTTCTCTACGCCACCGGCCGCGAGACCTTCCTGCTTCCGGTGCATTGGACCGACGACGCCTGGCCCGTGATCCTGTCTCCCGGTCAAGCCGTCCCTCTCGCCGCCGCTGCGCCCGCCTTGCCCGCGAGTCCCGCACCGAGCCCGTTCACCGGCAACTTCACCGACCGCGACGATTTCACCGCCCCCACGCTCGCGCTCACGTGGGTCGGTCTGCGCACGCCACCGGCCGAATTCGCGAGCCTCACCTCGCAACCCGGCGCGCTCACGCTCACCGCGCGCGCCGACGATCTCCGCGGACGCGGCCACCCGGCCTTCCTCGCGCGCCGCGTGCAACACGCCGATTTCATCTTCGCCGCATCGATGCACTTGCCCGCCACACCGGGCACGGCGGCGGGCATCGCGGCGTTTCAGAATGAGCGCTTCCACTTCTTCCTCGGCGCCCGCCGCGTCGGTGAAAGTGCGGAACTCTTTCTCGAACGCGCGGAAAACAGCGCCGCAACCGTGATCGCGCGCGCAGTCGTGCCACCGACCGATTCGCTCAGCCTCCGGATCGAATGCCACAACGGTCGCTGCAACTTCTCCTACGCGACCGATGCCACCACGTGGCACACGCTCGCAGCCGACCTCGACACCTCGCTCCTCACCACCCGCGTCGCTGGCGGCTTCGTCGGCGCGATGGTCGGGCCACACGCGCGTCAGGAAGCGCCTTAGCCCGGTAATCGCGTCGCGGAGGGTTTCTGGCTCGCGTTCTCCTCAGGATTCCGGTGATTTAGCGTTATACCTCAAGCGGAACCAGGCTCTCCGCTCCCCTTCCCCATGCCGACTTCTCCCCGACTTCGCCGTTCGGCCGCGGCGCTGCTTCTGCTCTCCTTCACTGTGTGCGCCCCCGCCGCAGAGCCGCTCGAAGAGATCGATCGTCTCGCTCGCGACTGGGTGAACCTCCGCACCGAGACCGCGCGACTCGAAACCGGCTGGCAAACCGACCAGACGCTGCTCGCTTCGACCATCGCCGCGCTGCAGGAGCGTTCCGCGACGCTCGAGGAGAAGCGCGACCTCCTCCGTGCGCAAACCGCGCGCGAGCGCGAGGAGATCGACATGCTGCGCGCGAAAAACAAGAGCGCCGTCGCCGACCTCGCCGCGAGCGAGGCGCGTCTGCGCGCCCTCACCACGCGCCTGCTCGCACTGCGGCCCTCATTGCCGCCCCGGCTCTCCGACGCGTTGGAGATGGCATTTCGTTCCCTCTCGAATTCCGCGCTCCCGGCCAGCGAGCGCCTTCAACTCGTCATGACCGCGCTGAATCGCTGCGCGCAATTCAACCGTCAAATCACCGTGGGCGACGAAGTTCTCACCGTGGAGGGAGAGTCCGCCCCGAAAGCCCTCGAGGTCATCTATTGGGGCCTGAGTCACGGCTACGCCATCGACCGCAGCACGCGCCAAGCGTGGCTCGGCCGACCGGAAACGGGCGGCTGGCGATGGCACCGAAGCCCCGACGCCTTCGCCGGCGCCGCGCAACTGATCGCGATCGCCCACGACAAGGCCGATCCCGTCCTCGTGGCTGTGCCTGCGCAAATCACCCGCACGCTGCCGCCGCCCGCTCCGTCCTCGCCATGAAGCCCGCGCTTTTCATCGCCGCAAGTGCGCTGGCCCTCGCCCTGCCCGCCGCCGAAATCTCCTTCGACGCCTCGCTGCAGAGCGCCATCGTCGACTACCGCCAGCGTGTCACGCGCGCCGGCGAAGAACTCAACCACGCCCGCACGCGCATCGCCGCAGAAAAGGCGCCGCTTCTCGCCGAACTCCGCGCCGCCGAAGACCGTCTGGTCGCCGCGCAGAGCGAACTCACCCGCCTCGAGACCCGCCGCGCGGATTTCACCGAGACCCGCCGGAAGCTGCTGCAGGAGCTCGAAGCCAACCGCAAGGTGACAGCCTACGCCACCACGCTGGCCCACGACGGCCTCAAAGCCGTGGCCGACAGTCTTTCGCCCGGCGAGGCCGCGCGCGACGCCGAGCGCTTGCACACGCTGCTCCAGAAACTCGACGACCCGGCCGCCAACGCGAGCGGCGCCGCCGCCTTCGACGCCGTCGATCAATTGCTTGAGCGGACCGAACGCGTCCTCGGCGGCTACCGCGCGGAGGGCCAAGCGATCGTCTCCGAAACCAACCAAGCGCTGCCCGGCACCTTCGCCTTCGTCGGCCCCGAGGTGTTTTTCCGCACTGCCGACGGGCAACACGCGGGCGCGGTCCGCACCCGCGAAGGTGGCAAGATTCCCGCCAGCTACGCACTGCCGGCATGGAAGCCGGCCGACGCCGCGACGTTTTTCGCCGGCGCGCCCGGCGCGATGCTCGCCGACGCCTCCGGCGGCAAGGCGCTGCGTTTGCAGGAAATCAGCGGCTCGGTGTGGGAGCACGTGCGCAAGGGCGGCGCCGTCGCCTTCGCCATCGTGGGCGTCGGCCTCCTCGCGCTCGCGATGATCATCGGCAAGGCCCGCGATCTCTCGCAGATGGCCCTCGAGCCGGCGGAGAGCTTCCAACGCTTCCTCGACCTGATCGGCCGCGGCGACCTCGCCGGCGCGCGGGCCGCCGCCGCCGCGCTGCGCCCGAGCACGCGCGAACTCGCTCTCGTCAGCCTCGAGTCGGCCGCGCAACCGAAGACGATTCTCGAAGAGCGTCTCCAGGCAGTGCTCCTCGCGCAGCGCCTGCATTTCGAACGCCGACTGCCGCTGCTCGCCGTGATCGCAACCGCCGCGCCGCTTATGGGCCTGCTCGGCACCGTTGTCGGCATGGTTAGAACCTTCGCGCTGATCACCGTCTTCGGCACCGGCAACGCCGGGAAGCTCTCCAGCGGCATCTCCGAGGTGCTCGTCGCCACCGAACTCGGCCTCGTCGTGGCGATCCCGACGCTGATCGCCCACGGCTACCTCGCGCACCGCATTCAGAAAAACCTGCTGCTGCTCGAACGCCAGGCGCTCGAACTCGCCACGGCCATCGAATCCGGCCGCGCCATCGCACGCGCGGACCTCGCGGCCTCCGCCTCATGACACCCCTGATCGAACTCGCGGAGAAGGGCGGACCGGTGATGCTCGCCATCGTTGCTCTCTCCGTCGTGCTCTACGCGCGGTGCTTCGGTCTCCTGTTTTCTTTGCGGCGCGAACGCAGGCAGCTGCGACACGGCGCGGGACTCGCGCCGGCCGAAGTCCAACGCCGTCGCGCCGACCTGCACGAATCGTTTCGCCACCAGCGCCTCGTGCTCAGTGCGATGATCGCCGCCGCGCCGTTGCTGGGCTTGCTCGGCACCGTGAGCGGCATGGTGAAAACCTTCGAAAGCCTCTCCGCTGACGCCAACGGCAAGTCGATGGAAGGGCTCGCCCGCGGCATCTCCGAGGTGCTCGTCGCCACCGAATCCGGCCTGCTCGTCGCCCTGCCCGCCCTGTTGCTCGTCTACCTCGCGCACCGCGAAGTGCTCGCGCAGGACAAGCTCCTCAGCCTCACGGGGGGCACCCGATGATCGGTCGCGGGCATGGGCACGGGCGCTTCGAGGTCACGCACATCGACATGGTGCCGATGGTCGACTGCATCATGGTGCTCGTGATTTTCCTGATGATCAGCAGCGCCTTCGTGAACGATCCCGGCGTCGAGGTGCAGAAACCCGATGTCTCCGGCACTGCCAGCGCCGACCAGAACGTCCTGCTGCTCGCCATCACCGCGGACAACCGCATCTGGTTCGACGGGCAGGAAATCCGCGCCGACCAGGTTGCTGCCGTGCTGAAACAGGCGGCGATCGGCCGTTCGTCGGCCGTCGTCATCCGCGGCGACCGCGCCGCCAATCTCGGCGTCTTCGCCGCCGTCTACACCGAGGCCAAGCGCGCCGGCCTCCAGCACGTGCAATTCGCCACCACGCGCGCCGAGTGACATGTCGCGAACGCTGACCAACTCCGCTCCGCTTTCGGTTCGTCGTCCCGCCGACGAACTCTGGGGCTGGCTCGCGGGCGTCGCGTTCACCTTCGCGCTTTTCTTCGCGCTGGCGCATTTCGCCCAACTCAGCCCGCGCGCTGCACCCACGGAGTTCGACGATCTGCGCCAGGTCTCGGCGCCTTTTGCGGCTCCTCCTCCGCCGCCGCGACCGCTCGATCAACCCGTCGAAGACGCCGTGGAATTACCCCCGCTCTCCGGCATCGAACCCGGCGCTTCTGACAGCGCGGTGCACCTCGCGGTCGTGCCGCCGGAATTCGCCGCGCTGTTGCCCGAAGCCCCGCTCCCGCCACGCGCCACCGCGCAGCTCGGCCGCCTGCACTCCGATCTCAAGCCGCGCATCGACGTGGAGATCGATCCGCGCCATGTTTTCCAGACCACCGAAGTGGACCAGCCGCCCCGCGCCGTCGTGCGCGAGGCGCCCGCGATCCCCCGCAAACTCTTCGGCGACGCGCGCGTGCTCCGCGTCGTGTTGCTGCTGCTGATCGACCAGAACGGCCGGGCGATCAGCACGCGCGTGCTCGAGTCGAGCGGCAACCCGCAGGTCGATGCGCTCGCGATGCAGTCCGTCGCCGACGACTGGCAGTTCTCGCCGGCCATCCGGCGCGGCAAGAAGGTGCGCTGCCTCGCCCAGCAAGGCTTCCGCTTCGTGCTGCCCGCCGCCTCCAAGTTCGACGCCCGATGAACCCTTCGCGCCTCCTGCTCCTGTTCGCCCTCGGCACCACCGCGCTCCTCCGCGCCCACGGACAGACGGCCGACCGCGCCTTCGATTTCAACCGCCTCGCGGAGCGCCTGCCGCAGCGCGCTCCGGCCAACGACGCCAAACAGACCATCCGCGAATCGAGTTCCTTCCTCAAGGAGCGTGAACCCGAGATGACGCCGGAGGAATATGCGTTGCACGAGAAAGTCGTCACGATGATGACGACCAATCCCGAACTCGCGGTGCGACTACTCGAGGCGATGGTCAGCGAGCAAAAGCAGCCGAGCCCCGCCTTCGAACTCATCCTCGGCAACGCCTACTACGCCGCCAACCAAACCGAACGCGCCACGAAGCTCTACCGCAGCGCCGTTCAGCGCTACCCGAGCTTTCTGCGCGCTTGGAACAACCTCGGCACGCTCCACTACACCGCCGGCAATTTCGACGAGGCCGTGAAGTGCTTCTCCAAGTCCGTCTCGCTCGGCGACCGCGATCCCACGACCTTCGGCCTGCTCGGCTACAGCCTCGAAAAACAAGGCGATCTCGTCGCCGCCGAGGCCGCCTACCTGCAGGCGCTCAGCGGCGCGCCGTCCAGTTCCGACTGGAAGGAAGGCCTCCTGCGGATCTACCTCGACGGGAAACAATACGGTCGCGCCGAACCGCTGCTGCGCGCGCTCATCAAGGCGCACCCAACCGAAACGCGCTTCTGGCTGAGCTACGCCGGCCTCCTCGTCGCCGACCGCCGCAAAACCGAAGCGATGGCCGTGCTCGAATCCGCCCGCGCTGTGGGCGCCGCCGGTCCCGATGAACTGGCGTTGCTCGGCGATCTCTATGCCGAGCACAACCTCCCCGCCGAGGCGGTATCCGCTTATGGCCAGCTGCTCGAGCCTGCCCGCGCCCGCGGCGAGGAAAAGCTCCTGCACTTCGCGCGCGTCCTCGCCGCCGCCGGCCGGCTCGACGACGCCGAGAAGACGCTCGCCGCGCTCCGCGGCGAGCTGACGCCCACCGCTCAACGCGCCCTGCACCAAACCCGCGCCGATCTCCACCTCGCGCGGAAGAACTGGCCCGCCGCCCGCCGCGAGGCAGAAGCACTCCTCGCCCTCGCGCCGCTCGACGGACGCGCACTGCTCACGCTCGGCCGCACCTACGCGGCAGAACAAGAGATTCCCCGCGCCACGCTCGCCTTCGAATCGGCCCGGCGCGCCTCCGAAACCACCTACGCCGCCAGCATCGAGCTCGCGAACATCGAGCTGCGCAACCGCCACTACGCAAAGGCGGCCGAGCACCTCGAAAAAGCGCTCAGTCTCCAGCGCACGGACGAAGTCGCCACGTATCTCGCCCGCGTCCGCGCGCTGCTCGTGCCCGACAGTTCGCCCGAATAACCCAGGTGTCCGCCATGAAAACTCCCGCTTCGTTCCTCGTCGGCGCGCTTATTGTCTCCACCGCGGCGTTTGCCGCCAAACCCGCGCCTGATGCCGGTCCCAAGACGCACCTGCTCTTCATGGGCGCGGACTTCGCCGTCGAATGGCAGGGCAAGCTCTGTCCTGTCCTCGACGTCGACGGCAGCACCTTCATCGTCGACGCCGGCGGTCAGCGCGTGACCGTGCCGTCCCGCACAACGGCGCTCGGGATCAAAATTTCCGACACGCTGAAGATGACGACACGCTCGGCGAGCGTCACGGAACTGAAGGGCGAACGCGCCTACACACGCGAGAACGACCCGCGCACGAAGTTCAACCGCTCCTTCGCCAACTCAGCCGGCGCCTCGGCCGCCACCGGCGCGGCCGGCAACACCATGGTGCTGACCCAGATCTCCGCCTCGGTCAGCCCCCTCAACCCGCTGGGTCCGGAACAGGCCCGCAACGCCGGCGCCGCGTTTCAGAAGACCGCCTTCGACGAGCAATCCAACTTCAACTCCGCAGGCGAGCACGCCGCACGCATGGGAACCGAACTGGCCGAGGAGCGCTTCGACGCTTTCGATTTGTCCTTCGTGGTCTCGTCTCCGCAACCGCTGCGGCACCCCTATCTCGTCGTCGTCACCCGCTATCGTGAGAACGCCACCGATCCCAAATCCGGCCGCATCTGGGTCTACGCTGAAAAACTTGAGCCCGTGGACGCCGAGCCACGCCGCGTCCGCCTGACGCGCGGGGGCTTCCCACCCGGCTACGATCTCCAGGATTTCCAGCTCCATCTCTACGACGGCGGCCAGGAAATCGGCACGACCGTTTCGGCCAAACGTGTGCCACTGACGGCCGACGAGGCGTTCCAATACTCCATCGTCGAATACGTCTCGCAGCACCGCGACGCGACGCTTCCGCCCGTGATCGCCCGCGACTTCGTCCCACCCGGACTACGCGCCCGGCTCGCGACCGCAACTCCGCGCCCGCTCTACGTCAAAGTCGGTCGCAGCGGTCGCGCCACCGGAGTTTTTCAAGACGAGGCGTGCACACAACAAATCGAGACGGCCGCGATAGCCGCGGTCGTCGGCGACCTGCGTTTCCATCCGGGTCTCGCCAAGGGCAAGGTGAGCGAAGGCGTCGCCACGATCGATCCCGCAACGTTGCCGGAGTGAGCGCGCTCAGAATCCGATGCTCGCGCCGCCGTCGACTGGCAGCGTCACACCGGTGACGAATTTAGCCGCGGGGGACGCGAGGTAGACCGCCGCCCAGCCGATGTCTTCCGGCTGGCCCATGCCGCCCATCGGCGTGCGGCCAAAAATCTTCGCCTTGCGCGCGGGGTCGCCGTCGAGCGCCTTGCGCGACATCTCCGTCTCGATCCAGCCCGGCGCGATGCAGTTCACCCGCACGCCATGCGCGGCGAACTCAGTCGAATAACCTTTCACCATTCCGACCATCGCCGTCTTCGCCGCCGTGTAGGCGATGACGAGCGGAATGCCAAAGATCGAGGCCATCGAACCCGTGAACAGTATCGTGCCGTGCTTCCGCTCGATCATGCCCGGCGCCACCGCGCGCGTCAGCGCGTGCGCGCCGACGAGGTGGGTATTGAGCACTTTCTGGAGTTCCTCGGGCGTCGTCTCGACGGCGGGTTTTTTCAGGTGGATGCCCGCGTTGTTCACGAGGCACGTGATCGGACCGATTTCCCGCGTCACGCGCTCGACCAGCCCGGCCGCGCCCGCGAAATCCGTCACATCGTGGGCAAAGGCAAATGCGCCCGTCCCGAGCGACGCCACCGCCGCTTGCAACTCGACTTCGCGCCGGCCGACCAGCACGACGCGCGCGCCCGCGCCGTGCATCGCCCGCGCCATGGCGAGACCGATGCCGGTGCCGCCGCCCGTGATCAGCGCGACCTCGCCGCGCAGGGAAAACGCTTCGGAAAAATTCATCGGCCGAGAGATTGGAGGCCCGCCTTGAGATAGCCCATCGCAAAAGCCATGCCCGCGTGCCACGGCGCCGCGCAGCTCATCTGCGGGGCGTGGTCGGGAATCACGACGCCGTCGAAGCCGTTGCGCTTCAAAATCGCGAGCACGCGCAGCACGTCCACATCGCCATCGTCGATGAACGTCTCCTTGTAGTGCGGCACCCTGTCGCGGACGTTGCGCAGATGCACGTAGCCGAGGCGGTTTTGGCGGCTGTAGCGATCCACCACGTCGTAGATGTCGCCCTCGGTCATCTCCGCGAGCGAGCCGACGCAGAACTCGAGCGTGTTGGCCGGACTCGGGTTGAGGTCGATCGCCTTTTGGTAAAGCGACGGCTGATAAACCAGCCGCGGCTGGCCGCGGATGAACGGCATCGGCGGATCGTCAGGATGGAGCGCCATCTTCACGCCGGCTTTTTCCGCGACGGGAAACACCTCGTCGGCGAACCGCTTGAAGCGATCCCAGAGCTGCTCGTGCGTCGCCGGCGGAATCGTGCCCGTGTCGCGCGTCGGCGCGGTGGGATCGACGACCATGTTCCAGACGAGGCCGTTGGGCATCGGCAAGTCATAGGGACCTTCCATGCCGACCGCCGGCGCGCCGCCGCGCGCGTAGTTGCCCTTCGTGCGCCCGGCCACGCCGGCGATGGAGAAATTGTAGCCGAACACCGGAATGCCCGCTTCGCCGACGCGGCGAATGACCGTCTTCACGTTCTCGATGTGCTGCGCGCGTTGCGGACCATCGATCAGGATGTCGCCCCAGTGCGCGGGATCGAAATTCTCGATCGCCTCGAGCGTGAGGCCCGCGGCCTCCACCTGGCGGCGCAGCGCGACGAGTTCCTCGAGTGTCCACAACTTCTCTGCGTCGCCCGCGAGTCCCCATCCCCAGTCGGTGCCCGTGGGCTGGTCGTCGGGGCCGACGTGCGCGCCGCCGCGGAAATAGTCGACGAGATGCGCGACGATGTGCGTGGCGCCGGCTTGCTTCGCGAACGCGAAGTTTTCCGGCGTGAGCATGTGGCGATAAAGTCCGAAACCGAGTTTCATGGGAAAAATTCAGGGAGCGGCGCGCACGCTCTCCGTCGGGCCGAGATAGCTCGGCCGCACGCCGCCGGCATCGATGACGATGCGCTGCAACACGACAGCAGGCGTCACGCGCCAGATCTTCAACACGTGAGCGCCCGGCTGCGCGACCGGCAAGCGCGCCGTCAGCTTCAACACCGAGTCAGCGACGGCCTTCTCCCAACCGGCATCGGTCGACCGCAGTCCGAGCGGCAGCGGTTGGGGAACCTGATCGTCGAGCGAAACGGCGAGCGCGAGCGACTGACCGGGTTGAAAATCGAACGTCGGCGCGACGTGCAACTCGACGCGCACCTCGCCAGCCGACCGGAGAACCACGTCGTATTCGAGCCTCGCGCTGTCGCCGGAAAGGACGCTCGCGGGCGCGTCGACCGGAAACATAGTGACGCCTCCCACGGTCCGGCCAAACCCCGCGAGCGTCCGCCACTCCAAGCCCGGGGCATTGACGGCACGCGCAAAGTGCGGCGCCTCGATCGCGAGCGCACCGTCGACTTCGACGAAGGCCCCCGCCGGTGCGGGGCGGTTGTCGATCGGCGCCACGACCGTCAACGGCGTCGCGCCACCTTCGCCGCGCACCGTGAGCCTCGCCTCCGTCAGACCCGCCGGCGTCGCGGCCCAGTCGGCCGAAACCTCCACCCTCATGTCGCCACCGAGTTCTCCGCTCGTCGCGCTCAGCTTCAGCCACGGCTCGCTCGCCTCGAGAGTGAAGCGCACGCGCTCCTGTCCTCGATTGAAAAGCTCGATCCAACGCGAGGACGGGCCAAACGGGCTGAGCGCCGGAAGTTTCGCCACCGCCGGCACCGGATAGTCGCCCGGCCGGGCGGCCGGGTCGCCCTCGACCGCCAGAGCCAGTTCACCTTTCACCGGCACCTGAACTTCCGCGACTGCGGGCATGACATTGCGAATCGGCTGCTGCCAAGACGTGTAGCCCAAATGCGTCTGATCCATCAGGTGGCGCCATTTGCCGGCGAGCATCGCGTCCCAGCGCGCGGTGAGCGCGGCGTCGGCGGCGAAGAGTTCGCGCGCACGTTCGGCCCACGCATTGGCCGATGCGCGGCCCTGCGCAGCGTAGAGGCGATTCCGCGCGGCGGCGACGTGCAGCTCGTTGACAATCCGGCAGGCCTCGATCGGGTGCGCCACGAGTTGGAAAAACGCCGGGCGCGCGGCCTCGGGCAGCTTCCCTTCCAGCTTCTTTGCTCGCGCCTCGAGTTCCTGCCAGTCCGCGAGCACGCGCTCCGCTTCGCGGTAGTTGACGACGCTGAACGTCTCCGGCCCGAGCAACTCGGGCTTCCGGCGGCTGTTGAACTTCGTGTAGCCGTTGATCAGCGCGGCCACCTCGCCGGCGTGCGCCTCGCCGAACTGCCGCGCGGCCCACGCGCGCGAGTAGCTTTCAATTTGCTCGTAACCGATTGCGTCCGGCCGCCACGCGTAGGTGAGGAAGAACTCGATGGGGAACTCCATCGGCTTCAAATCGCCGACGTTCACGATCCAGATGCGATCGGCGCCGTAGCCGTGCGCGAGGTGCAGCTGCTCCCAGATTTTCGTCAGCGGCACGGTGTTCAGCCACTTGTAGTTTCGCGGACCGCCGACGTAGTCGAAGTGGTAATAAACACCGGCGCCGCCGGACCGCTTGCGCTCGTCGGGCGTCGGGAGACGACGGAGGTTGCCCCAGTTGTCGTCGCACCAGAGCAGCGTGACGTCGTCGGGCACGCGCATGCCGTGCTCGTAGTAGGCCTGCACTTCCTTGTAGAGCGCCCAGAGCTGCGGCACCTGTTCGGGCGCGCGGCCGATCTCGCGGCGCAGAATCTCGCGCTGGTCGGCGACGATCTGCTCCAGCAACGCCACGTTCGTCTCCTCCGACATCGCCTCGTCGCCGTCGCCGCGCATGCCGATCGTCACGAGACTCTCGAACGCCCGATTGCGGCGAATGCCGTCGGCCCAGAAATTCCGCAACCCCTCGCCATTCTTGGCGTAGTCCCACGGACCGCTGCCGTGGCGCTTCCATTCCTGCTGTGCGCGAAGCATCGGCTCGTGGTGCGACGTGCCCATGACGACGCCGTATTCGTCGGCGAGGCGCGGGTTCTCGGGATCGTCCTCGTTGAAGGCGTTGTTCCACATCGCGGGCCAGAGGTAGTTGCCGCGCAGGCGCAGGATCAGCTCGAAGACGTGTCCGTAAAACTCGCGGTTCAGTCCGCCGAACTTCTCCTTCGCCCACCCGGTGAGCGCGGGCGCTTCGTCGTTCAGGAAGATGCCGCGGTATTTCACCGTCGGACCGGGCTCCACGTGGCGGCCCGGCGCGACCGACAGCGCCGCGCGGCGCGCCACCGGCACATCCGCCCACCAATACCACGGCGACACGCCGATGCGCGCGGAGAGTTCGTAGACGCCGTAAATCGTGCCGCGCTTGTCGCTGCCGGCGATGACGAGCGCACGGGCGACGCCGGGCAGAGGTTTCTCCACGACCTCGACCTGAAACGCCTCCCAGCGGTCGCGGATGCCACTCACGTCGAGCTGGCCGCGCGCCACCAAGCCGTCGATCAAAGCGCTCTTGCCCACGGTGCCGATCAACACGACGTCGTTGCCAGCGGGCGCGCGGTCCGAAAGCACCGGCGCGCGACCGGTGACGCGTTCGAGGTCCGCGCGCAAATCGCCCGCCGCGCGCCGGACGCCCGGCCAGTCGTCGGCCGAAACAAAAAGCGGCGCGACCCAGCCCTCGCGTGCCAAAGCGAAGTGATCGGCGACGGGTTGGGCGTCGACCTCTGCGGGCTCACTCGCCCACAGGCGGACAAACCCCAGCAGCACCGCGACGAGTCCCACTGATCGCGGCACGCCCAGCGTCATGACCGCCGCTCCGTCATCGCCGCACGGAGTTCGCTGAACGTTAGGAAAACGCAGCCCTGCCGGCGGAGTTCCTGCAAGATCGCGGGCAGCTGCTCACGCGTCTCGGCGCGCCACTCGTGGCAAAGGATCACCGCGCCATCACGCACGTCGGTCGTCGCCAGCCGGTAAATCGCAGCGCCGTCGACTTTCCGATCGTAGTCCTGCGTCACCACGATCTGGGCGGGTTCGTAGATCGTGATGCCGCCGCGCTTCACGGCGGCGCGGACACGTTCGTCGATCTCCAGGAAAGGCGGCCAATACCAGTGCGGCGCGACTCCGGTCGTGCGCGTGAAGAGTTGCTGCGCCGCCGCGACCTCGCGATCGAGCGCCGCGTCGTCAATCTCGCGCGCATGCGAGTGGGTTTGCGAGTGGTTCGCGACCTCGTGTCCGGCGGCCACGATGGCGCGCGCGGTTTCGGGGTGTTCGGCCACGCGGTCGCCCACGAGCGCGAACGTGACGCGAACCTTCTCGCGCGTGAGCAACTCGAGCAGCGGTCCGGCATCGGCCGGCACGGGACCGTCGTCGAACACGAACGCGACCCGCTTCACGGCGCCCGCCGCGACGGGCACGAACGCGGCGAAGCCGACGGCAAGGAAAAGCGGGAGGAGCGCGCACACTTTCATGGTGCCTCAGCGATAGCGGTAAAGCTTCACGCGTTGGAGCGAAAAACGGCCGGGCTCGAGCCGCATGTGCCGACCTTGGTGCGTCTGATCGCCGTTCAGCCAGCGGATGTGTTTCCACTCGCCGTTCTCGTAGCGGCCCTCGGCGCAGCTGAGGATGCCCGCCTGCTGGCCGGGCTCGGTCGACGCGAACGTGATCGTGAGACCGATGCCGGCGAAGAGAAACTCGTCGTCGCCCAGGGCGATCATCAGTCCGCCGGCCGGTGCGGGACCGGCGCGACCGCCGGCGGCGAGAGCGGAATTCTCCGTGCCGATCACGACGGCGAGGCCGTCCGCCAGTTGCGGCGGCGCGGCGCGCTCGAACGAGGCACGCAGGATCCATTTTCCCATCCGCACCTGCTGCGGCTGCTTACTCTCGGCGCTTTCCTGGAGGAAGCCGGCCATGAGGCCGCGTCCCTGTTTGTCGGCGATGAGCGGAGCGAGCTGGCGCACGAGATCGTAGCTCGCGGTCAAGTAGCCGGCGGCCGGCTCGGCGTTGGACTCGATCGCGAACGGCGAGAAGCCGATGGCATCGAGCTGGCCGAAGGCGTAGAGCGCGTTCACGGCAGCCTCCGGCGCGCGCAACGCCTCGGGAATGAACAGCGGATTGCCGCTGCGCGTGTAGGCCTGCGCCCAGTAACTGAAATTCTGGAAGTAGATGTCCGGCGCGAGAAAATCGAGCGCCGGCGCGGCGGCGCGCCAGACGTCGATCAGGTGCGGCAGCGGCCCCGCGCTCGGATATTGGCCGGGTTGGTAGCCGGGACGGATGAGCGCAGCGTTGGCGAACATCGGGAGCGGGAGCTCGGCTTTGCCGGCCGCCGCCACGGTCTGCACGTAGAGCGCGAAATGCCACGCCATGAAAATCTCCTCGCCCGCCGGAGCCGCGCCGAAGACTTCGGACCACGTGCCGGAGGTCCGGCCGCCAGCGGCGTTCCAGGTGGCGAGCAACTCCGGCGCGAGCGTCGCCCGGTTCTTTGTCAGGTAATCCAGCAGGGCAGCCGGCACCGGCGCCGCAAACGCCTTCTCGGCTTCGGGACTGCGGTCGCGCGCCTCGGGGATCATGCCGATCTCGTTTTCGACCTGCACCATGATGACCGTGTGCTGCGGGTCGGTTTTCTTGAGGTGCTGCATCAGGGCCGTGAACGCACGCGCATCGGCATCGCGATTGACCGCGTGGAACGGCGAGAGGATTTCCATGCCGCGCCCGGCGGAGTCCTGCGAACGCGGGAAGCGCGCGGGGTCCGCCTTCACCCACGACGGCGCGTAGCAGGACATGCTGTTCTTCCACGAGCCGAACCACAGCAGCACGAGACGCATGTCGTGCGCGCGCGCATCGGCGAGCAGGCCGTCGACGCTGGCGAAATCGAGTTTCCCCTCCTCCCGCTCGACGACGTCCCAGTAGACCGGCGCGACGACGGTGTTGAGATTCATGGCCTTCAGCTTCGGCCAGAAGGGACGCAGGTAATCCGGCTCGCCGCTGGAGTTGCCCAATTCGCCACCGCGCACGAGAAACGGCGCGCCGTCGACGATGAGTTGCTTCGCCGTGCCCTGCGCCCGCAGGTGTGGGAGCTCGGCGCCAACGAGCGGAGCGGCGAACGCCAGCGCGGTGACCAGCAGCGGGAGTTTCATGGATATTCGGAGCCGGCGGTGCACGCCGCTCAAGCCAACTGGAGCGCCGCGGTGACCGGTGCCGGAGCGCCGAGTGCTTGCGCTCGCGGACCGGGCGACGCCGGTCCGACAAAGATTTGATAGGAACCCGGGCACCAGACGCGCTCGCCTTGATCGTTCACGAGGCGCAGCGCGTCGGACGGGAGCTTGAACACGACTTCGGCGGACGAATTCGGCGCGAGCTCGACTTTGGCGAATTCGACGAGGATGGCCCGCGGGGTATCCGGCGTGAAGGCCGGCGGCAGCAGGTAGCACTGCACCGTTTCCTTCGTCTGCAACGCGCTCGCGTTCCGGACGGTGGCGCGAACTTCGAGCGTGTCGCCGCTCTTCAGCTCGGCACGCGAGAGCGCGAGCGCCTCGTAAGCGATCTTCGCGTAGCCCAGACCGAAACCAAACGGATACAGCGGCTCGACGGTGGCGAAGCGATAGGTGCGTCCGCGCATCCCGTAGTCGTTGAACGCCGGCAAGTCGGCGGTGCGACGCGGCACGGTGACCGGCAGTCGGCCGGACGGCGCGACGTCGCCAAAGAGCACGTCGGCGAGTGCGGCGCCGCCTTCGCAGCCCGCATACCACGCGTAGATGACGGCGTCCGCGAGTTCGTGCTCGTCGGGGATGGCGATCGCGCTGCCGCCGGTGAGCACGAGGATGAGCTTCTTGGAATTCGCGCGGAGCTCCTTGAGGAACTTGCGCTGGTTCTCCGGCAGCTCGATGCGGACGCGGTCGCCGCCGACCGGCGAAGCGACGGTGTCGCCCTCCTCGCCTTCGAGCGTCGGATCGAGGCCGAGCACGGCGACAACGACGTCCGACATCGCGGCGGCACCGAACGTGTAGTTCACGCCCGGCGCGCCGTCCTGCGAGATCGGGCAGCCGGGGCGGTATTTCACGCGGCAACCTTCCGGCGTGCGCGCGACGAGGCCTTCCATGAAGGTGACGATGCGGGAGCTGATGCCGTAGTAATTGCCCAGCATCGCGCCGACGTTCGCGGCGGTGGGGCCGACGACGAGGAGGCTGCGCGGAGACGCGGGCAGCGGGAGCAAATTGTCCTGGTTCTTGAGCAGGACGAAGGACTCGGCGGCCGCGCGGCGCGCCAGCGCACGATGCGGCGCGGAGTCGATGACGCTCTCGGGAATGCCCGTGTAGGCGACCGTCTCGGCGGGGTCGAACATGCCGAGCTTGAACCTCGTCGCGAGCAGGCGGCCGAGCGCCGTGTCGATTTCCGCCTCGGTGATCTGGCCGTGGCGCACCGCGAGGATGAGGTCGTTGTAGGTGCACCCGCAGTTGAGATCGCAGCCGTTGCGCACGGCGAGCGCGGCGGACGCGGCGGAATCCGGCGTGACCTTATGGTGGCGATGGAAGTCGTCGATCGCGCCGCAATCGCTGACCACGTGGCCGCGGAAGCCCCAGCGCTGCCGGAGCATTTCCCCGAGCAGGAACTTGCTGGCGCACGCCGGCTCGCCGAGGACGCGGTTGTAGGCGCCCATCACGGCCTCGACGCCGCCGCGCACGAGTTTCTCGAACGCGGGCAGGTAGGTTTCGTGCAGGTCCTTCGGCGTGGGGCGCGCGTCGAATTCATGGCGCTCGTGCTCCGGACCGGAGTGGACGGCGAAGTGCTTGGCGCACGCGGCGACCTTCATGTAGCGCGGGTCGTTGCCTTGCAGACCGCGCACGGTCATGAGGCCGAGTTCGCCCGTCAGATACGGATCTTCGCCGTAGGTTTCCTGACCGCGGCCCCAGCGGGGATCGCGGAAGATATTGATGTTGGGCGTCCAGAACGTGAGGCCCTGGTATTGCTGGCCGTGGAAGCCGGCGCGGGCGGCGGCGTGGTGCTTCGCGCGAGCTTCGTCGGAGACGGCGGTGGCGATCTGGTGAATCAGTTCGCGATTCCACGTGGCGGCTTGCGCGATCACCTGCGGGAAGACCGTCGCGCGGCCGTTGCGGCCGACGCCGTGGCAGGCCTCGCTCCACCAGTTGTAGGCGGGAATGCCGAGGCGTTCGAGCGGGCCGTTCTCGTGGCCGAGCGCGTTGATCTTCTCCTCGAGGGTCATGCGGCCGACGAGATCGGCGACACGCGCGGCGAGCGGTGCGGATGGGTCGAGATAGGGAGGTGTGACCACGGGCAGCGAAATGCTCATAAAAATTACTCAGGGAGAAAAGAGTTTTGGCTCGAGGGCTTCCCCAAGGCGCGCGTAGCCGGCGGGGGAAAGGTGGAGGTGATCGCCGCTGTCGAACTCGGGGAGCAGGCGCGTCGGGCTTTGCGGGTCGCGCACCGCCGCGTCGAAGTCGACCATGGCGTCGAACGCGCCGCTGCGGCGAATCCAGTCGTTGATCCGCTGGCGGTCGGCTTCGCCGTCGGGCGTCCAATAGAAATCCGCACCCGCGTAGGGCGTGATCGTTGCGCCGATGACGCGGAGGTTTCGGCTGTGCGCGCGGGTAATCACCTGCTGATAACCGGCGATGATCTCCGCAGCGGACGCGAATTCGCGGTTCTCTTTCCGCGCGCTGACCCGCCCGCCAATGTCGTTGATGCCGGCGAAGACGAGCAGCCAGCGCGCGCCGCTTTGGGCGAGGACGTCGCGGTCGAGACGCGCGAGGATGTTCGGGCCGATGCCACCGCGCACGAGCGCGTTGCCGCCGATGCCGAGGTTGAGCACGCCGAGCGGCGGCAGGTCGGCGCGCGACTGGTAACGGCGCACGAATTCGTCGGGCCAGCGGTTGTTGCGGTCGGTAGTGGTGCCGCGTCCGTCGGTGATCGAGTCACCGAGGATGGCGAGCGCGGACGACGCCGGCGCGTCGACGAGCACGTCGAGGCCGTTGATGAAATACCAGCGTTCGACTTTTTGCGCTTCGGGCATTGCGGCGGCAGCGAGCGCGTCGCCGGGTTGGAGAAACGACGTGGTGCGCGAGCCCGGGTGCGCGGTGAGTGTGGCGGGGAGCTCCGCGGCGAAGTGGATCGAGATCGCGACGTCCGCCTGCGCCGGGAGCGGGAATTCGAGTGGGTCCGACACGAGCGGGGCGCCAGCGGGAATGGTCACCGCGTCTTGTCCCGCGAATTTCACGGCGCGATCGGTGCCGGGCTGGAGGGCGCCGCCGGGCGCGGCGAGCGCGAGGTGCACGCTGGCGAGCTTGAGCGGCGTCGCGCCGAAGGCATTCGAGAGGCGCAGCCGCAGAAGATTGCCGCCGAGGGAAACGTGGACGATCTGGCGGAACGTGGCACCGGCGAGCGCGGGCGTGTCTTTGCCCGGTGCCTCGGGAATGGGCGCCGTGGCCCAAGTGCCGATCCAGCGCGGCGCAGCGTGGCCTGAAACGACGAGGCTCCACATCGCGCAGCCAATGAAAAGCCAGAGAGCAATGCGGCGGCTTTTCGCGAGGGCGGACATGGAGCGAGGACGACGACTTGCGCCGTGGATGGGTTGTGTTTTCGGGAGAGTTGCCAGCCGGAGTGGAATTTTCTCCGCTCCGGCCGGTGGGATCAAAGGGGAATTGTCGAAAGAAACGCCCGACTCCTCCCCCGAGGAGCCGGGCGCGTTTCTACCTCAGAATGTGAACGTATTGGTGACGAACCACTCTTCGACCGGCTGCATGCGGACGCCGGCCCACGTCTGGCCGTCGGGCTGAACGGAGATCGGGATGAGGCCGTTCTTGTTGCCGAGGTTGCGGACGTTGGCCTGGATCTTCCAGCCGATGTTCTTGGTGAGCTTGCGTTCGTAGCTGACCCAGAGATCGATGCCTTTTTCGGCGGGGCCGTAGTAGGGCTTGCTGAGATCGAAGGTCGCGAGACCGGAAGCGTCGGCGAGAACCGGGTAGCCGATGACGACCTTGTCCTGCCAGCGGTAGCTGCCGCCGACGCCGGTGCCCTTGAGCAGGCCGTTCGTGAACGAGTAGTTCGTGACGAAGTTGTAGCGCCACTTGCGGAGCTCGGAGGCGGCGGCGTTTTCCTGCAGCTTCATCAGCGTATAGCCGGAGCGGAAGTTTTTCCACGCGCCGTTGTTCCAGATCACATTGGTCGGGTCGTCGAAGTGGCCGTTGAACATGATCATGTCGCCGGCCGCGCCGTGAACAGTGGCAGTGCCGATTTGCTTCGTCAGGTAGCCGACGAGCGCATCGAGTTCGGCGCCGCCGACGTTGGTGCGGATGGCGGTGGTCTTGGAGGCGTTGAAGCTGACGCGCCAGTTCCGGGTGGGATTGGCGGTGAGTTCGAGTTCATAGCCCTTCGACTCGGTGTCTGCGGTGACCGCGAAGCCTTGGAGGACCGGGTTGTTGCGGTAGTCGTAGACGCTCGTGGGATCCGGCTGGTAGGCGGCCGGGTTGGCCTCGTAGGTGGCGCGGTCCGTGAGCTTGGCGAGCGTGGTGGGCCCGACGCCGTAATTCCACGCGGAGAAGTAGCCGCGATCCGTGAGGTATTTTTGAATGTCGTTCCAGGCGCGGATCGAGGCGTCGCGCTGGGCGACCGACTGCGCGTCGGTCTGCAACACGGAACCGGCGGGCGCGGGCTGGCCGGCGTTGACCTTGTCCTGCGACCAGACGGTGCGGCCGTATTGGTTCACGTAGGCCGGATTCCACTCGAAGCGGATGTTGGTGCCGGATGTGACCGTCGACCACGCGTAGCCGGTCATGTGATAGAGCATGATGTTGCGCCAGTTCATGCCGTTCTTGATCGTGCCGGTGAGGCCGGTGGCATCGAGTTGGGTGTCGGCATTCTTGAGGCCGGTCTCGTATTTCACGACGCGGAACGAGTATTTGCCGTCCTTGGTCGAGAGCAGCACGCCGTAATCCTTGGTGGTGCCAGTCGGGTTGCCGATCAGGTTGCCGTAGATGTCGCGGCGCGTGTTCGTGACCTGGAAGTTGCTCGATTTGTTGTAGGAGAGGCTGACGTTGATCGGCAGCGGGTCCTTCTCGAGGAGTTTGTTCAGGTGGATGACGACGCCGCCCGAGGTCGAGTGATCCTTGAAGAGCGAGTAGGACTGGTTGCTGTTCAGGCCGGTGGCGCTGTCGGGCAGCGCGTAGGGCAAGGTGCTGGCGGCGCCGGTCTCGTTCAGGTTGACCATGGCGCGGTTGCTCGCGACGGAGTTGGCGGTGACGTTGCGGCCTTTGACGACGTCATAGCGCCAGCCGAGTGTCGGGATGATCGCATCGTTCCAGAGGAAGCCCTGCCACGTGCCGGCGTAGGACTTGGTCGTGCGCATGCTCTTGGAGGCATTACGGAGCAGACCGAGATTCTCGCCGTTGTTGTAGCGCAGGAGATTCATCTGGTAGTTGGTGTTCCAACCCACGTAGTTCGCCGGATTCGAAACCTGGGTGTAGCCGGAGTAAGGCGTGACGCCGTCGTAGTTCGGGCCCGCGGTGGGACTGAACATCGACTGCAGGTTGGCGGGGATGGTCCAGGGCGCGTTGAAGTTCACGCCGGTCGGACTGGTCCACGTGGAGTTGAAGTAATAGAGGTTGCCGTCGGACAAGCCGATCGGGGCGCCGATGTTCGGGATGTTCGCGCCGGCGGCGGTCGACTGACTGGCGACGGAAGGCCCGAGGTAGATGACGGCGACGGGCGCGCGGTTGTTGATGCCGTTGAGATTGCCGTCAGCGCGGGTCCAGTAGCTGTCCCAAGCGCGATTGTTGGCATACATCTGCCAGCGGCGGGTCTCGGCGAAGTATTTTTCGTCGCTGTAGACGCCGTTGAAGCGGTGCTTGCCGAGCAGCTTCACGAGGAAGGGGCTGTCGAAGATGTCACGCGCGCGGAGCTCGCCGAAGAGGGAGCCGCGGGTGTATTTGCGCTCGCTCTCGTAGGAACTGCCGCCGCCGGGGCCGCCGAGCACGTAGGGGCGGCCGAAGTTCGAGTTGGTGGCGAGATCCTGGAAGTTTTTCAGGATGTCGATCGTGAGCGTCGGGCTGCTGAACTCGCTGTTGCCGAGGAGGGCCTCGCCGCCGCGCTTGTATTTCTGGTAGTCGTAGCTGAGCTGCACGCCGAGGCGGTCGTCGAACGCGGTTTGCGAGAGATCGATGTTGTAGGCGTTCCAGTTCTCCCACTCGCGCTTGGTCGGGCCGTCGATGAGCTTGTTGTAGAAGTCGAAAACGGAGGGATCGAGCAGCGAGGCGGTGCGGTATTGGCCGTAGGTCGCGCCCGGGAGGTTGGCGATGCCGGCGTAGGAACTGAGGCTGGTGAGGCCGAAGAACGGCTGCGCGTAACGCTGGCCGATGAGGTTGTCATTCGCGCCGCGGACCGTGCCGTCGTTGTTGCGGGCGCCGACGTTGACGTAGCCGCCGTAGATGCGATCGAGGGCGTTGGTGAGACCGTCGATGAACCACGCGGGCTGTTGCTGGTCGATGTTGCCGCCGCTGAGCCACGGGTTGACGGCGGACAGAGCCGCGCCGACCTCGTAGCCGTTGTTCACCGCGAGCTTGCCCATGCCGCCGTTGAGGCTGGTCGTGTCGACGGCGCGGAACCACGGCGTGATGCTGTCGTTCGGCGGCGTGACACGCGGGCGGTTGGCCTTGATGTCGCCGTTCTCATACTTCGCCTTCAGGCTGGTGTGCCACGTGCGATCCTTGAAGAGCTGCGGGTCGAAGCGCACGGCACCGTAGAAGCGCCGGTCGTCCTGGAAGGCCGGCTTTTGCTGGAACTTCTCGTTGTTCCACATGGCGTCCAAGCGAACGGCGAGCACGTTCTTGATGATCTCCTGATTGAGATCGATGGCGCTGCGCGTGCTGCCGTAGGAGCCGACGCGGAACTGGACTTCGTGCTTGTCGCGGAACTCCGCGTTGCGCGTCGTGGCGTTGACGATGCCGGCGGGACTGCCCAAGCCGAAGAGGATGGCGTTCGGGCCGCGCTGGATGTCGATGCGGTCGACGTTATAGGAGTCCCACGGAATGTCCGTGATGAAGAAGTCGCGAGTGTTGTCCGCCGCTGCGAGCCCGCGCACGCGCTGAGCGCTGCCCGGCGCGCGCAAGGTGCCCGATTCGTCCATGCTCGTGCCGTTGCCCAAGCCGGCATAGCTGCCGCGCGTGCCGGCGACTTCGGCGTTGGTGGTGTATTGCAGCAGCGAGGAATTGTCGGTCGCGCCGATGTCGCGCATGAATTCCTTCGTGTAGACCGAAAGCGCACCGCCGACGTCCTTCAGGTCGGTGCGGATGCGCGTGCCGGCGAGGGTCTCGGTCGCTTGATAGCCATTGTCCTTCTGCACCTGGACTTCGAACGGCGAAAGGACCACGGTTTCTTCGTCAGCCACGTTTTTCGTAACAGGAGCGACGGTTTGCGCTCCGAGCTGCCAGCCGCCTGCGGCAAACAGGAAGGCCAAGCCTAGTCTGGACGGGGTTTTCATACCTTACAGCGTAGTTCTGCGGGTTTACTGAGAGCGCGAAAGCCTTGGGGAAAGCGCGCGCCAGGATTGGGGATTAGGGGTGAGCGCGGGGGTTGCGCCGCACAAACTCGCTAACCTCGCGAGGGCGCGCCGCAAAGCCTTCACCGTTCTAACACTAGAATCCGAGAGCAAATTTCTCGAGTTGCCGACCGCGCCCGCCGCACCGCGCCGACGATCATGGCCGGGATTCGCGCGGACGCGCGCGCTACTTGCGTCCGCGGCACGCCGCGGATTATCTGCTCGCCGATGGATCCGACACTGGAGCAGGCAGTCGACACCGCGAAGCATCACCCGTGGATCTTCGGCGTGCTGCCGCACGTGCTCACCGTGCTCGGCTTCCTGCTGGCCTTCTTCGCCATCGCGCGCCTGATGAGCGAGCGCAAGCAACCGGGCAACACGTTCGCGTGGCTGCTCGCGATCGCGTTTGTGCCTTACGTCGGCGTGCCGCTGTTTCTCCTTTTCGGCGGACGAAAACTGAAACGCCTCGCCGCCACCAAGGCGCGCCTCTGTCCGGTCGTGCCCGGCGCGCCGCCCTCCCCTGCCGCCAACACGTTCGCCGCGCGCGTGCTCACGCTCAATGGCGCGTGTCCGCCCGTTGGCGGCAATCGCGTCGAGTTCGTCGCCTCGGGCGAGGAATCCTTCCGCCAGCTCGAACAGCAGATTCTCGAGGCGAAGCACACGATCCACATCATGACCTTCATTCTCGGCCGCGACGTCGTGGGTCGCCGCATCGTGAAGCTCCTCGCGCAGCGCGCGCGCGAAGGCGTGAAGGTCCGCCTGTTGCTCGATTCGCTCGGGTGCTTCTTCACCAATGGATCGTTCTGCGACCCGATTCGCGAAGCGGGCGGCGAGGTCGTTTCGTTCATGCCGATGTTGCCGCTGCAAACCCGCGGATCGGCCA
Organism: Opitutia bacterium; assembly: GCA_016217545.1. Taxonomy (NCBI): domain Bacteria; kingdom Pseudomonadati; phylum Verrucomicrobiota; class Opitutia; species Opitutia bacterium. Next base: position 818,843 of record JACRHT010000016.1, read on the forward strand.
ACCTGCGCAATCATCGCAAAATTGCCGTGTTCGACCACCGGCTCGCGGTGATCGGCGGACGCAATCTCGCGACCGACTACATGGGCCCGACGCCGTTGAAGCGCCGCTTCCGGGATTTCGGCGCGGTGATCGAGGGACCGGCCGTGAGTTTGCTCGAGGAGATTTTCCTCGCCGACTGGGCCTACGCCAGCGGCCAGACGATCGCCACGCTTCATGATGAGATCCCGGTCGGAGTTCCCGCGTCCGCGGGCGACAGCGAGCTGCAGATCGTCGCGAGCGGGCCGGACGTCCCCGGCGATCCGCTCTACGAAGGCATCCTGTCGCTCGTGCAACAAGCCGAGCAAAGCGTGTGGATCGTCACGCCCTACTACATCCCCGACGAGGTGCTCCAGCGCTCGCTCATGGTGCAAGCCCGCGCCGGCATCGATGTGCGGCTCGTGGTGCCCGCGCGTTCGAATCACCCGATCACCGACCTCGCGCGCAAACACTACCTCCGGGAATTGCAGCAGGCTGGCGTGCAGGTGCTCCTCTACGGTCCGGGCATGAACCACGCGAAAGCCATCCTCGTGGACGGCTCCGCCGGCCTCTGGGGCTCGGCCAACATGGACCTGCGCTCGCTCTTCGTGAACTTCGAGGTCGCCGCCGTGACCTACTCCGCGCGCGACACCGAAAACCTGGCCGCGTGGATGCGCGAAGTGTTCGCGCACAGCAAACCGATGCCGCAGCCCAAGCGTCCACCGAGATTCTTCTCCACCCTCGGCGAGGAACTCAGCCGCCTGCTCGCGCCGTTGCTCTAGCGCGAGTCCGCGCTCACGCGACCACTCGGCCCAACCGTCCGAACATCTCCCAGCTGACGGTCCGCCGACCATCGCCCCACCGCGCGCGCAGCTCCGCGGCGACGGCCGGAATCGGATCCTCACCGCGCGCTTTGCGGTAACGGTCCACCGCGGACCAACTCGCCAGGAAAGCGACGAGCTCGTCCGACGTCCATTCGCGCGTGATCACGAGCGGCGGAAAAGGAATCTCGGCGAATGGGAACTCGAAATCACGATAGCGACTCTCGATGTGTCGCCGTTCCGGCGGCCAATACGGCCCCGTCGTCTCCGCATAGAAACGGTCCACGACGGCATCGATCTCGGGAGTCACCCGCGCCAGCCAATAGCTCCACAGCGCCACCACGCCGCCGGGGCGCAGCACGCGTTTCACCTCCGCGTAGAATTTCGTGCGGTCGAACCAGTGCGCGGCTTGGGCGGCAGTGACGAGATCGACCGTGTGATCGCGCACCGTCGGGGCGAGTTCCGCGCTGCGCAGATAGACCACGCGCGCGTGCGGCGTCGCCGCGGCAAGTTGCGCCTCGCTCGGCTCGGTGGCGATCACGCGTTGGAAATGCGCAGCCAGCGCGACCGCAGCCTGTCCATTGCCGCTGCCGCAATCCCACGCCAGCCCACGCGCCGGCGCGAGCCGCGCCAACTCATCGAACAGCGCCACCGGGTATGTTGGGCGCGATTGCGCGTAGACTGCCGCTTGGTTCGAGAAATGATCCTGGAACTTCACGCGATCACCGTGACCAGCACGCGGCGTCGGCGCCAGCGCGCGTCCAGTGCGATCGCGCGTTTGCAGGCGCCGTAATGCCCGCCCACCGGGAATTGTCAGTCCCGCTACTGCGACACGATCGGCAGGTCGATGAAGGTGCCACCGGTGCCGCCGCGGTAGATGCGCTGCGTGGCTTTTTGGTAATCGCCGGGCGCCGCGAGAAAGATGTTCGGGACGAACTTCTGCGGGTTGCGATCGTAGAGCGGAAACAGCGTCGACTGGATCTGCACCATGATGCGATGCCCGGGCTGGAAGACGTGGTTCGCGTGCGGCAGCGCGAAGGTGTAAGCGAGCGGTCTGCCCGACTCGAGCGCCGCGGGCTTCTCGAAGCTCTCGCGATAACGGCCACGGAAAATCTCGAGCGAGATTGGCAGCTGATAGCCGCCGAACTCGGGGCGCGACGGATACTCGTCCGGGAAAACGTCGATGACCTTCACGACCCAATCGCTGTCCGTGCCGCTCGTGGCGGCGAGCAAGTGCACCACCGGCGCGCCCGCGATATGCACCGGCGAGGTGAGCGGCTCGGTCTGGTAGACGAGCACGTCGGGACGATCGGCGACGAAGCGTTGGTCGGTCACGAGCCAGCGGCGCCACGCGTCGCCATCGCTGAACTTCACGGGACGCGGCAAATACGGGACCGGTTTGGCGGGGTCGGAAACGTATTCGTCGAACGCGTCCGCGGTGGCGGATGGCGCCGTGAAACCAAGCGCGCCGTTCGCGCCGAGGTAAAGCGGTGTCGGCTTCACGGTGCTGTCGCCGCCGGCGAGCGGCCAACGTTCGTATTTCTCCCAACGATTCTCGCCGGTGTTGTAGACGAAAACAGGTGGTGTGTTCGAACGCGGCGCGTTGTCCTTCAGGTATTGATCGAAGAGCGGCTTGATGATGTCGCGGCGGACTTGGAGCGCCGTGTCGCCCTCCCAACGCAGCGGGCCGAGCGTGCTGCCGTCGCGGCCGATCTGGCTGTGATACCACGGGCCGAGCACGAGGAAGTTCTTCGTGTTGTCGGTGTCCTTGCCTTCCATCACGGGATACGCGTGCACGGCGCCCCAGATGTCCTCCTGGTCCCACAGGCCGCTGAGCCACAGCGTCGGCACGGTCAGCGGAACCTTCGCGAGCAACCGATCGAGCGCCTGCTCCTGCCAGAACGCGTCGTAGCTCGTATGCTCGATCAGCTTTTTCCACCACGGCAGCTGATCGATGCCGGTGGCGAGCGCGAAGGCGCCGGCCGAGCCGAGACGGCGCAGGTTGTCGTAATCGTCGACGTCGCCGCGCACGGCGCGGTCGCCTTTGGATTTTCCGCCCAGCTGGCCGGTGAAGTAGTCGAAATTCACCTGGCGGAACGCGCCGTAGTGGAACCAGTCGTCGCCCATCCAGCCGTCGATCATCGGGCTCTCCGGCGCGGCGACCTTCAAGGCCGGGTGCGGATCGAGCAGAGCCATCACGACCGTGAAACCCTCGTAGGATGAGCCGATCATGCCGACGCGACCGTTGGATTCGGGCACGTTTTTCACGAGCCAATCGATCGTGTCCCACGCATCGGTGGTGTGGTCGACCTTGCTGTCGTTGAGCGGGCCGCGGGGCGGGCGCGTCATCACGTATTCGCCCTCGGAGCCGTGCTTGCCGCGCACGTCTTGATAGACGCGGATGTAACCGTCGGCCGTGAACACCTCGTCGGCCAGCGAAAGCGTGGCGAGCATGCGGGGCGACTTCGTGCGGCTGGCGCGATTGGCCGCATCGTAGGGCGTGCGCGTGAGGAGCATCGGAGCGCGCTTGGCGCCTTTCGGGATGACGATGATCGTGTGGAGTTTCACGCCATCGCGCATCGGGATCATTTCGACGCGTTTGACGTAATCGTAGTCGTCGGTCGGCGGCGTGAATTTCGCAGGGATGTCGGGCGCGAGCGGCGACGTCTGCGCGTGGACAACGAGGAAACCAAGGACGCCTGCGAGGAGCAGGCCGGCAGCGTGGAGAACTCTCATGGGGTAACGTCGCGAGCAAGCGACGTGCCGAACCGTAGGCGCCGAGGAGCCGCGCGCAACCACCCAATCACACGCCGTGCGCGCGGATGAATTCCTTCAACGCGGCGAGATCGGTCGGCACGCGGTGCTTCACGAGCGGCTTGGACTTCAGCGCCTCGAGGGTCGGGTGTGTCGGCTCGACGCCGATGGCGTCGCGGAGCGCGTCGGGGAATTTCGCCGGATGCGCCGTGGCGAGCACGACGCTCGTGCGCGTCGGGTTCAAATCCTGGAAACCGCACGCGGTGTGAGGATCGAGGACGTAGCCGTTGCGTCCGTGGATGCGCTGGATGTTCGCCTTGATGTCCACGTCGGTGGAGCGCGACGAGCTGAAGACGTGCGTGTTGAAGTCCGGCACTTGGGTCGCGCCGGTGTGCTTCAGCTCGTCCATCGTCGCCCGCACCTTCGCCGCATCCTCGTCGAAGTGGTAGTAGAGCCAGCGCTCGAAGTTCGACGCGACCTGGATGTCCATCGACGGCGCGAGGCTCGGGTGCACGGCGCCGACGCGGTATTCGCCGGTCGTGAAGAAGCGATGGAGAATGTCGTTCTGGTTGGTCGCGACCTTGAAGCCCGCGATCGGCACGCCCATGCGCTCGAGCAACCAGCCGGCGAAGACGTTGCCGAAGTTGCCGGTCGGCACGACGAACTCGAGGTTCTCGCGCTGCGCCTCCGGCAGGTGCAGCCACGCGTGCAGGTAATAGACGCACTGCGCGAGCACGCGCGCGAGGTTGATGGAGTTGACCGCCGAAAGGTGATGCTGCGCAGCGAACTCGCGATCGCCGAATGCGTCCTTCAGGAGCCGCTGCGCATCGTCGAACGTGCCCTCGAGCGCGAGGGCGTGGACGTTCGCCGCTCCGGTGCACGCCATCTGGCGCTCCTGCAGCGGCGAGACGCGGCCGTCCGGATAGAGGATGAAGATCGCGGTGCGCGGCTTGCCGAGCAGGCCGTGGATCGCGGCGGCGCCGGTGTCGCCGGACGTCGCGCCGAGGACGTTGAGGCTGCGGCCGGTCTGTTCGCAGTGCCAGCCGTAGAAGTTGCCGAGGAACTGCAGCGCGAAATCCTTGAACGCGAGCGTCGGCCCGTGGAACAGCTCGAGCACGTAGACGTTGTCCGCGAGGCGGCGCAGCGGCGCGATCTCGGGATGCGTGAAGCGGCCGTAGGAACGATGCGCGAGGCGCGCGAGAACGTCTTCCGGCACATCCGTGGCGAAGACCGACATGAACTCCGCGCAGAGGTCCGCGTAGCTGAGCTGCGCCCAGCCACGCAGGCGGGGCGTGAGGTCGGGCAACGCCTCCGGGAGATAGAGGCCGCCGTCCGGCGCCAAGCCGAGGGCGACCGCTTCGGTGAAGGAAACGGCAGGTGCCTGGCCTCGCGTGGAGACGAATTTCATCAGCTGTTTCCCACTATATCGTTCGCTTTGGCATTTGCTGAAGGCGAACGCGTGGCCGGCGAGCGTCGATCAGGACGCTTTCCCGAGTCCGAACGCCTTGTGCACGGCGCGCTGGGCGTCGTCGGCGCGTTCGCGGGCAATGGCGAGCGTGACCTTGATCTCGGAGGTGGTGATGAGCTCGATGTTGATGCTCTTTTCGGCGAGCGCCTCGAACATCTGGGCCGCCACGCCGGCGTGCGTGCGCATGCCGACGCCGACGACGGAGAGCTTGGCGATATTGTCGTAAGCCGCGACTTCGCCGCCGCCGAGTTTCTTGAAGATGCCGGGGAGAATCTTGACCGCTTGGTGGGCGTCGTCCTTCGGAACCGTGAAGGTGAGCGTCGCGACGCCGTGGGAGCCGACGTTCTGCACGATCATGTCGACGTTGACGTTGGCGTCGGCGAGCGAGCGGAGAACCGCGGCGGCCGTGCCGGGCTTGTCGGGCAGGTTGCTGACGACGACCTTGGCCTGGTCCTTGTCGACGGCGACGCCGCGGACGACGACCTTTTCCATGTAAGCGACTTCTTCTTTCACGATGGTTCCCGGGTTGTGGTTAAAGCTGGAGCGGACTTCGAAAACGACGCCGTATTTCTTGGCGAACTCGACGGAGCGCGACTGCATGACCTTCGAGCCCTGCGAGGCGAGTTCGAGCATCTCGTCGTAGGAAATTTCCTCGAGCTTGGTCGCTTCCGGCACGTGGCGCGGGTCGGCGGTGTAGACGCCGTCGACGTCGGTGTAGATCTCGCACTTGTCGGCGCGAAGCGCGGCGGCGAGCGCGATGGCGGTGAGGTCGGAACCGCCGCGACCGAGCGTGGTGATCTGGCCCTTTTCGTTGAGGCCCTGGAAACCGGCGACGATGACGACTTTGCCGGCGTCGAGGTCCTTGCGCAGCGCGGTGGGGATGATGTTTTGGATTTTCGCCTTGGTGTGCGCGAGGTCGGTCACGATGCCGGCCTGCGGGCCGGTGTAGGATACCGCGGGCACCTCAAGCGCGTGCAACGCCATCGCGGTGAGCGCGATCGTCTCCTGTTCGCCGACGGCGAGGAGCATGTCCATCTCGCGGGCGTCGGGACGGGCGTTCACGGCTTTGGCGCGCGCGATCAGTTCATTCGTCACGCCCGCGCGAGCCGACACGACGACGACCACTTGGTGGCCGGCGTCGCGCGTGATCTTGATGCGGGCGGCGACGTTCTTGATGCGCTCGACGTCACCCACGGAGGTGCCGCCGTATTTTTGAACGATGAGAGCCATGGCGAGAACCTGACTCTATGCCCGCGAGCGCGGCGGCTTGGCAAGGCCCCAGAGGCGGGGTTGCGTCATACCCCAAGTCCCGGCGGCTCAACAACGTGCTCCGAGCTACGCGGAGGAATTCTTCCCGTCCGCGGTGGGCTCGGCGGACTTTTTGACGAAGCGATTCTCGGTGCCGTTGAGCAGGCGGCGGATGTTCTCGTGGTGCCGAAGAATGACGAACGACGCGAGGACCGTGGCGATGACGGCGACCGCCACGTGATAGTGCAGCAGCCAACTGGCGGTGATGATGGCGACCGCGGCGAGGATCGACGCGAGCGACACGTAACGCGACGCGTAGAAAGTCACGACCCAAGTCGCTGCTGCGATGAGGCCGGCACCGGGGATGAGCACGAACAGGCCGCCCGCCGCAGTCGCGACGCTCTTGCCGCCTTTGAAGCGGGTGAAAACCGAGAAGGCGTGCCCGATCACGGCGCCGACCACGCCGATGAGTTGGAGGACGATCTTGCGCTCTTCGTCGACGAACGGGAGCAGCGGCCAAGCGGTCGCAACGGCGCCCTTGAGCATGTCGAGCGCGAGCACGGTGTTGCCGGCCTTGGAACCGAGGACGCGCTTCACGTTCGTCGCGCCGGGGTTGCCGCTGCCAGCCTTGAAAATATCGACGCCGTGCGCCTTCGCGACGAGGTAACCGAACGGCAGAGCACCCAGCAAATAGCCGGCTAGCGCAGTGACGGTGATCCAGAAATTACTCATCGGGGCCCAGGTCGATTTCGGTGAGATTGCGGGCGGGCGGGACGAACGGTCAACGCTTTATCGGTCCCCTTCGCACGCTGCTTCATCCCAGCTGCAAACGACGGGCGGCAAACCGCCGTCGAGCCACCTTAGCGAGCGCGCGCGACGATGCGCAGGCCCTCGTTGTCCGCGTGGAGGCGGAACGACCGGCTCGGCACCTTGGCGGCGGCGAAGGCGTGCACCATCGCGCGCGCCACTTTCGCGGCTTTCGCGGGACGAGCGACGCACATCACGCTGGAACCACTGCCGCTCAACCAGCCCGTGAGCGCGCCGGCGCTGACGCCGGCCTGGATCGCATCGCGCGCGCCGGGAATCAGCGGCAGGCGATACGGCTCGTGCATGAAATCGGCGACGGCGTGCGAGAGACGATCGTATTCACCGGAGAGGAACGCGGCCACGACGTAGCTCGCGCTATTGATGCTCCGCACGGCGTCGAAATACGGGATCTCTTTCGGCAGGATGCCGCGGGCCTTCTTGGTTTCGAGTTCCTGCGAGGGCGAGACGACGACGAACACCAGTTCCTTGCCGATCGCCCGGCGCACGACGCCCGTGAGCACGCCGCGACTCGGATCGGTGCGGCCAACGCAGAAACCGCCGAGCACGGCAGGCGTCGCGTTGTCGGGATGGCCTTCGAGCTTCGTGACGAGTTCGGCGAGGTCGTCCTTGTCGAGGCCGGCGCCGCTGAGTTCGTTGAGACCGGCAACGATGCCGGCGCGGAGCGTGACGCTCGAGCCGAGGCCGCGCGACATCGGCACGTCACCGCGGACGACGAAGGAAAAGCCGAACTCCGGCACGCCCGCGCGCGCAAAAAACCACGCCGCTGCCTCGCTCGCCATGTCGACGCCGGCGATGGCGTCGGGCGTCGCAGCGTGCACGCCCGGCTCGGCCGTGCGGCGCAGGGTGACGTCGTTGTAGAGGGCGACTGCGAGTCCAAGCGTGTCGAAGCCCGCGCCGAGATTCGACGTGCTGCCCGGCACGCGAACGGTGACGGACTGCAGCGGGCTGCGGGCTTTCGTTTTCGGTCGGCGTGAGGTCGGCCTCTTCTTCATGGGAAAATCAGCGGTGGCGCAGCGCGCGGCGCGCCTCGAGGTTCTGCTCGCGCTTCTTGAGGTCCTCGCGCTTGTCGAACTGCTTCTTGCCGCTCGCGGTCGCGATCTCGACCTTCACCAGCGCTTCCTTGAAATACATGCGCAGCGCCACGATCGCGCGACCGCCGGTCTCGACGGCCTGCTGGAGTTTGCGGATTTCGTTGGCTTTGAGGAGCAGCTTGCGCACGCGTCGCGGGGCATGTTGCGAGAGGCCGCCGTGCGAATACTCCTCGATGTAGGCGCCGTAGAGCCAGACTTCGCCTTTCTCAAGCCGGCAGAACGCGTCGGTGATCTGCGCTTTGCCGGCGCGGATGGACTTCACCTCGGTGCCGACCAATTTCACGCCCGCCTCGAATTTGTCGTGAATGAAGAAATCCCGCAGCGCCTTCGGATTGCGCATCTCGGTGAAACGGGCGGAGTCGTGGGCTTTGGCGGCCATGGCGGGAGAGGTGAACGAAAAGGATTTGGCGGGAGTTTGGCGAGACACGAAGCCGCGCGCGACGGACGGATGACAGACAACCGCCTGCGGGCGACTCACCGCTGGCGCGGCGCGGTCTCATTGGAAAAACAAAAAGCGCGGCGATGTCGCCGCGCTTCGGTGAACGGGAGCCGTCGGGCGGCTCAGGCGTGCGTCACTTCGTAGCTGATCTTGCCTTCGATGATCTCGCGCAGGGCGATGTCTTCGGGGCTCAGCTTTTCGAGCGACTCCACGAGCGGACGGCTGCCCCGGCGGAGCTGCTTCACGCGGCGCGACACCACATTGATCAGCACATTCGGGTCCTGGATAACCTTTTGGGCGTCCTTGATGTATTCGTCTCTCATGGTTTGGAAATTGGGAAGGGAGAGACCTACGTCACACCCCCGCAGCGTCAAGGGGGAAATCTATCCGCCGCCGCCCTGCCCCGCCGAGCGCCACACCGACAGTTTTCGTTTTGCCGGCCCGCCTTTTCGCGCAAGACTGCCGGGCGTGATCATCGCTTGGACCACCACCGAAAAACGCGAGGATGCGGAGCGGCTGGCGCGTGGCGCGGTCGAGATCCGGCTGGCGGCCTGCGCCCAAATCGACGGCCCGATCACCTCGTTCTACCACCACGAGGGTAAACTCGAGCGCGCGGAGGAGTTTCGGCTGTGGTTTAAGTGCCTCCCGGCCAACGCCTCGGCTCTGAGCGCGTGGGTTCACGCCCGCCACCCTTATCGCACGCCGCAATGGATCGAGGTCAGCGCCGAGAGCGTGAGTGAAAAATACTTGTCATGGGCAATGGCCAACTCTAGCCATGGCCCCTTTCCAACGTCGAAAACACCTTAAACGACCCACTTACCATGTCCCAGCACAACAGCCTCAAGTCTTCCGGCGGCCTCGTCGTGAAGCGCAATGTCCTCAAGCGCTTCGAGCGCGTCGCCATCCTCAAGAAGCGCGGCCAGTGGAAGGACGGCGATCGCGTGCAGGGTCTCCGCAAGACCAAGCCGGACGTTTGATCGGCGACTGAATTTATCCATTGGGCAGGCTCGTTCGCGCGACCTGCCCTTTTTCATTCCCATGCACGACCTGCTCAAGCAACTCACCGACTGGTATGCCCGCTCGCTCGAGAGCGGCGGCTACGCGCTCATCGTCCTGCTCATGTTCATCGAGAGCACGTTTCTGCCGCTGCCCAGCGAGCTGATCATCCCGCCCGCAGCGCACCTCGCGCACACCAAGGGCGGCATGAGCCTCACCGGCATCGTGATCGCCGGTGCGCTCGGCTCGTGGCTCGGCGCCACCGCGATGTATTGGGCGTCGCGCTGGGCGGGCCGCCCGCTCGTGCTGCGCTACGGCAAGTTCTTCCTCGCGCCGCCGGAGAAAGTGGAAAAAGCCGAACGCTGGGCCTCCGCTTACGGCAACTACGGCATCTTCGCCTCGCGCCTGCTGCCCGTCGTGCGCCACCTCATCGGCATCCCGGCCGGCATCGTGCGGATGGATTACTGGAAATTCTCCCTGTGGACGCTCGTCGGCTCGGGCCTGTGGTGCGCGGTGCTCTGCTGGCTCGGCATCAAGGCCGGTCAGGACGAAGCGCTCATGCGCGGCGAGCTGCGCTCGATCACGATTTGGGCGATCGGCGTGCTCGGCGCGCTCGGCGTGATGTATTGGTTTTTCGTGCACCGCCAGATGCGCAAAGCCAGCGAGTGATGCTCCTCCCGGCGCACCGCATCGGTGCGTCCCTCCTGGAAAAACGAAGGCCGGCGATGTGCCGGCCTTTTTCATGATCGAGAGCTGGTGCGAGTGCCGGGAGTCGAACCCGGATCAATGGCTTCGGAGGCCACTACACTATCCATTGTGCTACACTCGCAAAAAACAACGCGCGCAGCTTTCGGCCGCGCGCGCGTGAGTTCAAGCCGCATTTGCGCGGCGTCAGATGTGAATCGCCTCGTTGGTCGTCGCCGCGGCCGCTTCGCCGAGCGCCTCGGACAACGTCGGGTGCGCGTGGATCGTGTGATGGATTTCCTCCACGGTGGCCTCGAGATTCATCGCCAGACCGTATTCGGCGATGAGTTCGGTCGCTTCGTTGCCGATGATGTGGACGCCGAGAATTTCGCCAGTCTTCGCCTCGCTGACGACCTTGACGAAACCTTCGGTCTCGCCGCCCGCGACGGCCTTGCCGACCGCGGTGAAGGGGAACTTGCCGATCTTGTAGGCGAGGCCCTTTTCCTTGCAGGCCTTCTCGGTCAGGCCGGTGCTCGCGACCTGCGGCTGGCAATAGGTGCAGCCGGGAAAATTGCCGACCTGCTTCGGCTTGCTGTGGCCGAAGATGCCGTTGACCGCCTGCACCGCGCGGAAGGTCGCGACGTGTGCGAGCCACGGCGGGCCCTGAATGTCGCCCGCGGCATAGATGCCGGGAACGCTGGTCTGGTAATTGGCGTCGACCTTCACGAAGCCGCGGTCGGTCTCGACCTTCACCTTGGCGGAGAACAAGCCCTCGATCGCGGACACGATGCCGATGGCTACGAGCACGGTGTCGACTTCGAGTTCGGTCTTCGCGCCGTCTTTCACGAGGTCGAGCTTCACGGTCTTTTCGCCGACGCGGATATTCTCGCTCTTCGTGGCGGTGTGGACCGCGATGCCTTGCTTGGCGAAGCTGCGTTCGAGCGTCTTGGCGACTTCCTCGTCTTCCACGGGAAGAATCTGCGGCAGCATCTCGATCAACGTGACCTTCGCGCCGAAGGCATTGAAGAAATACGCGAACTCCACGCCGATCGCGCCGGCGCCGATGATGGCGATCGATTTCGGCAGCGCGGTCGCTGCGAGTGCCTCGCGGGAGGTCATCACGCGCACGCCATCGACCGGCAGACCGGGCAACGCGCGGGGTTTCTGGCCGGTCGCGAGGAGGATATTTTTCGTGCGGAAGAATTTTCCTTTGTTCTCACCGTCCACGATCTCGACCATGCCGGGCACGGTCACCTGGCCGCGGCCGATGAAGTATTCGACCTTGTTCTTGCGGAAGAGGAACTCGATGCCCTTGGCCATCTGCGCAGACACGCCGCGCGAACGCTCCACGACCTTGCGGAAATCGAATGACGCGCCCTGCACGCTGAGGCCGTAGCTTTCGGCCTTCTGAATCGTGCGGAAAAGTTCGGCGCTCTTCAGCAACGCCTTCGTCGGGATGCAGCCCCAGTTGAGGCAGGTGCCGCCGGCGCGCTCGAGTTCGATGCACGCGACCTTCTTGCCGAGCTGACCGGCACGAATGGCCGCCGCGTAACCGGCCGGGCCGCCACCGATGACTACCAAGTCGTAGATTGCTTCTGACATAGGCGTAGATTTTGAGCGGTGAACGTCGCCCCCGCTCCAAGCATCGTCAAATGGAATCTCCAACGCCGTTCCGGGCGTAATTTCGCCTCACCCCGCGCCGCAATTCCGCGCTTCTACTCAGATATCGATCACGTCGTCGCGCTTCTCGTCGCGACGCGGGCCGCGCGGCGGCGGCGGGGTCGGCGGCACGGCCGCGCTCTTCAGCATCCGCGTGAGAATTAAGTTCGTGAGGCTCACCACGGCCGCACCCAGCAGCGCCGAGCCGAAACCCGCGACGTGGAAACCGTCCACGAGCTTGCCCACGAAGTAGAACAGCACCGCGTTGATGATCCACACACCGATGCCGAGCGACAGCACGATGAACGGCAGCGTGAAGAGCACCATCAGCGGTTTCAGCACGGCGTTGAAGAAGCTCAGCAAAATTACCACGACCGCCAGCGTCCCCGCCGTGTCGTAATGAATGCCGGGCACGAGCGTCGCGCTGAGCACGACGCCGAGCGCGAGCACCATCCACCGCACGAGCAGGTTGACGAACGGGTTGTTCATAGCCTGCATGACTCTAACCCGATTCACCCGGGAGCAATGAAAATCCTGATCGTCCAAGACTACCTGCGCAGCGGCGGCACCGAACGCCACGCCGTGTTCCTCGGCGCCGCGGCCGCCAAAGCCGGGCACGAGGTCACGCTGCTCACCTTCCGCCCGCGCGGTGCGCTCGGGGACGATGCGGATAACCAGCCCTTCGCGTTCAAGTCGCTCCAACCCTTCGACCTCCACCTCGACTGGTTCGCTCCCGGCCTGCTCCGCGCCGCCACCGAAGCCGCGCCCGATCTGGTGCTCTGCATGGGCCGCATGGCGAACTGCTACGCCGGCTTCATCCAAAAACGCCTGCCGCACGCCGTCGTCGTCTGCACGATGCGCACCGGCAAATCGCTCCCCTACCTCTTCCGCCGCTCGCTCCGCCTCTGCCGCCACGTCATCGCCAACAGCCACGTCGCGAAGCGCGTGCTGACCGACGACCACGACATCGCCTCGCACAAAATCACCGTCATCCACAACCCCGTGCTCCGGTCGCACGACGTCGACGGCGCGCGCAACACCGCTCTGCGCCGCTTCTACGGCGCCAATCCGAGCACCGTCGTGATGCTGAACGTCGCGATGTTCCGCCCGGAAAAAAACCAGCGCGAGCTGATCGAAATCTGCTCCAAGCTCCCCGGCTACCTCGACTGGCAGCTCTGGCTCGCCGGCGACGGCGTGGAGCGCAAACGCTGCGAACGCCTCGCCCACGACCTCGGCCTCGGTGGCCGCGTGCGCTTCCTCGGCTACCAGCCCGAGCCCACGCCGCTCTATCACGCCTCCGATCTCGCCGTGCTCGCCTCGCAAAGCGAGTCGCTGTCGAACTTCCTCATCGAGTCGCAGCTCCACGGCCTGCCGGCCGTCGCCTACGACATCGTCGGCGTTGGCGAGTGCTTCATCCCCGGCCAATCCGGCGTGCTCTTGAAAAACAAGGATCAAGCCGGCTTCGTCGACGCGCTCGACCGCCTCATCCGCGAGCCCGGCCTGCGCCGCCGCTACAGCGACACCGCGCGCCAACACGCTCGCGCCGAATTCACGGCCGAGCGCCAGATCAACGCGCACCTGAAACTCTTCGCCGAACTGGTGAAGGTGTGAAGGCAGGGCGGCGAGTCCCTTCGCCGCCGTCGAACAACGCGGCAGGGCTCGGCCTCGCCTCGATCCTCTCGCGCCGGCCAGGCGCGCGCCGCGTTTGCAGGCCAAACCCCACGACACGCGCGAGCCCGCGACCGCGGCCGCCGTTACCCTCCTGACAACCCTATGTCAGCAATCCCGCGCGCCTGCGCGCGGCGAGTTGCCTTTCGGCGCGGCGTGCTCATCCGTCATTTCAGTGCGCCCCTCCTCGCCTGAATTCATCCGCCTGCGCGGCGTCCGCCAGAACAACCTCAAGGGCTTCGACCTCGATCTGCCGCTCGGCAAATACATCGTCGTCACCGGGCTGAGCGGCGCGGGCAAGTCCTCGCTCGTGTTCGACACGCTCCACGCCGAGGGACAGCGGCGCTACGTCGAAACCTTCTCCGCCTACACGCGCCAATTCCTCGACCTCCTCGACAAGCCCAAGGTCGACTCCGTCGAAAACATCCGCCCGTCCATCGCCATCGAGCAGACCAACACGGTCAAGACCTCGCGCTCGACCGTCGGCACGATGACCGAGCTCACCGACTTCGCGAAAGTCTGGTTCAGCCACGTCTCCGAGTGCTTCGATCCGGCCACCGGCGAAAAGGTCGAGGACGACACCCCGCAGACCATTTGGGCAAAGACCTTCGCCGCGCATCCCGCCGCCACGCTCCTCGTCGCTTTCAAAGTCGCGAAGCCCGACAAACTGCCATGGTCCGAAATCCTCCCGCCGCTCAAGAACCAAGGCTACACGCGCGTCCTCACGCCGGATAAAAAGTCGGACGCCCTCGCGCTCGCCACGCTCGACGATCTCCTCGCGGCGAAACCCGATTCCGCGCTCAAACACGCGACGCACCTCTTCGTCGTGCAGGACCGCCTGCGCATCGCCGCGGAAAGCAAATCGCGCTTCCTCGAAGCAACCGAAACCGCCCTCCACTTCGGCCAAGGCGAGGTGTTCCTCTTCAGCGCCAACTCCGCGCCCGTCGCTTCCGGCTCTCAGCCCTCAGCTCTCAGCTCTCAGCCTTTCCCCCCCGCCGGCCACTACTCCCGCGGCCTGCACTCGCCGAAGACCGGCCGCACCTTCCGTCCCGCCTCGCCCGCGCTGTTCTCCTTCAACTCGCCCGTCGGCGCATGTCCGGTCTGCCGTGGCTTCGGCCGCGTGATCGATATCGATTACCGCCTCGCGATCCCCGACCACTCGCTCTCGATCGAGCAGGGCGCCGTGAAGCCGTGGGAAGGCGAAATCTACGGCGAGTCGAAGCGCGACCTCCTGCAGTTCACCAAGAAACTCGGTATCCCGACCAACATCCCGTTCGCCGACCTCACGCCCGAGCACAAGGCGTTCATTATCGACGGCTCGCCCGGCTACGACAGCGAGGACCCGACGCGCCGCTGGCCGAAGTTCTGGTATGGGTTGAGGGGTTTCTTCCGCTACCTCGAGAAGACGACCTACAAGATGCACGTGCGCGTCTTCCTCTCGCGCTACCGCGCCTACAACCCGTGCCCCGAGTGTCACGGCGCGCGGCTCCAGCCCGAGGCCCTCTGCTGGAAATGGCGCGGCTACACGCTCCCCCAACTCTACCAACTCCCCGTCAGCGACCTCCTCGCGCTCGTCCGCGAACACGGTGCGCCCAAGCGCGACTCCGCCGACACTTCCGCCCGCCACCAGCGCGACCTCGCCTACGACTCCATCGTCACGCGGCTCCGTTACCTCGAGCAAGTCGGCCTCGGCTACCTCACGCTCGACCGCTCCTCGCGCACGCTGTCCGGTGGCGAAGTCGAGCGCGTCAACCTCACCTCCTGCCTCGGCACGTCGCTCGTGGATACGCTCTTCGTCCTCGACGAACCGTCCGTCGGCCTGCATCCGCGCGACATCGACCGCCTCATCGGCATCATCCGCACGCTCACCGACGCCGGCAACACCGTGGTCGTCGTCGAACACGACGAGGCGATGATCCGCGCCGCCGACCACGTGCTCGAAATCGGACCCGAGCCCGGCGCCCGCGGCGGCGAAGTCGTTTTCCAAGGCGACGTCGCCGCGTTGCTCCGCTCGCCGCGCAGCATCACCGGCCGCTACCTCTCCGGCCGCGAATCCGTTGAAATCCCCGCCCAACGCCGCCCCTGTAGGAGCCTGCTCGCAGGCGACAAAAAATCCCCGACCGCCTGGCTCCACTTCCACCGCGCCTCGAAGCACAACATCCGCGACCTCAGCTTCCGCCTGCCGCTCCAACGCCTCGTATGTCTCTCGGGCGTATCCGGCTCCGGCAAATCCACGCTGCTCGACAACGTCATCTACCAAGGCCTGCTCACGCAGCGAAACCAGATGACCGAGGACCCGGCGACGTTCGAGTCCATCACCTGCTCTCAACTCTCAACCCTCAACTCTCAACCTTCCTCCGTCTCTCAGCTCTCAGCTCTCAGCTCTCAGCTTTTCTCCGAGATCGTCCTCGTTGACCAGTCGCCCCTCTCGCGCACGCCGCGCTCCAATCCCGCGCTCTACAGCGAGGCGTGGGACCTTATCCGCGAGCTCTACGCGCAGACACCGGCCGCACAGGAAGCCGGCTTCAACGCCTCGAGCTTCTCCTTCAACAGCGGCGAAGGCCGCTGCGACCACTGCCAGGGACTCGGCAGCGAACGCGTCGAGATGCAGTTTCTTTCCGACGTTTTCGTCCCCTGCCCCATTTGCGAAGGCCGCCGCTTCAAGCCGGAGGTGCTCGTCATCCAGTGGAACGGCCGATCCGTCGCCGACCTGCTCAACACGACGATCACCGACGCGCTCGCGCTCTTCGCCGAGCACGCCACGATTCGCTCGCGCCTCGCCGCGCTCGACGCCGTCGGCCTCGGCTACCTCACGCTCGGCCAGCCGCTCAACACCCTCTCCGGCGGCGAATCGCAGCGTCTCAAGCTCGTCCGCTACCTGAGCGAATATGCCGGCACCACTGGAGCCGCCACGACCAGCGGCGGCGCGCTGCTCCTCCTCGACGAACCGACCACCGGCCTGCATCGCCACGACGTGAAGCGCCTGTTGTCCGTCCTGCAGCGCATCGTCGACCGCGGCCACAGCGTGATCGTCATCGAGCATAACCTCGACGTCCTGAAGTCCGCCGACTGGATCCTCGAAGTCGGCCCCGAAGCCGGCGCCGGTGGCGGCCGCATCGTCGCCGAAGGCCCGCCCGAACAAATCGCCGCCGCCGAGACCGCGACCTCACCGTTCCTCCGCGCCGCGCTCGCGGATAACGAGCCCGTGCTCGCCGCTGCCGAAGACGCAGCGCCCTACGTTGCCGCGCCGAGCGCTCGCAATAGCCACACGCTCGAGCTCCTCGGCGCGCGCGAGAACAACCTCAAGAACATCTCCCTCTCGATCCCGCATCGCGAGCTCTCCGTCGTCACCGGCGTCTCCGGCTCCGGCAAGTCCACCCTCGCGTTCGACATCATCTTCGCCGAGGGCCAGCGCCGCTTCATGGAATCGATGTCGCCCTACGCGCGCCAGTTCGTCGAACAGCTGCCGCGGCCCGACATCGACCGTCTCACCGGCATCCCGCCAACCGTCGCCATCGAGCAACGCGTCACGCGCGGGTCGCGCAAGTCCACCGTCGCGACGATCACCGAGGTCGCGCAATACCTCCGCCTCCTCTACGCGCGCCTCGGCATCCAGCACCACCCGGACACCGACCGACCCGTCACGCCGCTCTCGCCCGCCCAGATGCGCGGCCTGCTCGACAAGACCCTCGCCACGCCCGCCGCGCGCAAGGCCAAGCATCTCTATCTCTGCGCCCCGCTCATCCGCGGCCGCAAGGGCCACCACGAGCCAATCGCGAAATGGATCGGCAAACAGGGCTACGAACTCATGCGCGCCGACGGCCGCCTGTTGCGCGTCGACACCTTCACCAAGCTCGACCGCTACAAGGAGCACGACATTGAAGTGGTGGTGGCCGATCTCAAATCGGCCGGCACCACTTCACCCGCCGTAGCCTCGGCGAAGGCGGGCCGCGCGCGGCACGTTCAAGATGCGCTCACCACGGCCCTGCGCCTCGGCAAAGGCTCCTGCTTCCTCCTCACGCCCGACGGCAAAGTGCTCTCGTGGTTCTCCACCACGCGCACCGACATCGAGACCGGCGAGTCTTTCCCGGAACTCGACCCGAAGCATTTCTCGTTCAACTCGCCCAAAGGCTGGTGTCCGACCTGTCGCGGCCACGGCCGCATTTTCGACTGGATGCTCAAGCCCGACGAGGACGGGGAAATGTCCGACGAGGTCGCGGACGCGCTCCGACATTTCGACCCCGACGACCCGAGCTCCGACGGCAAGGTTTGCCCCACGTGCCACGGCGAACGCCTCAATCGCATTGCGCGCGCCGTGAAGCTGCCGCTGAAAAAGAAGCCCTCAGCTCTCAGCCCTCAGCTCTCAGCTATTTCCCTGCCCGCGCTCCTCCGCCTCACGCCCGAGCAACTCATCGCCACGCTGCGCCATCTCCAGCTCGAGACCCGCGGCAAACTCATCACGCAGGACATCGTGCCCCAGATCGAGGAGCGCCTGCGCTTCCTCGCCCACGTCGGCCTCGACTACCTCGCGCTCGACCGACCGACAGAAACCCTCTCCGGCGGCGAAGCTCAGCGCATCCGCCTCGCCGCGCAACTCGGCTCGAACCTCACCGGCGTGCTCTACGTCCTCGATGAGCCCTCCATCGGCCTGCACGCCCGCGACAACGACCGGTTGATCGAGACGCTTCAGGCGCTGCGCACCAAGGGCAACACGCTGCTCGTCGTCGAGCACGACGACGTTCTCATGGAGCGCGCCGACCGCATCATCGACCTCGGCCCCGGCGCCGGTCTGCACGGCGGCAACGTCCTCGCCAACGGCACGCCCGCGGAGATCAAGGCCAACGCCGAATCCCTCACCGGACTCTTCCTCGCCAAGGGCATCGCGCACCCGCTGCGCGGCGCGTATCGGGAAGTTGTAGCCGGGGTCGCTGACCCCGGCAAGAAACCCGGGTCAACGACCCGGGCGACAAATTTCCTTTCACTCACCGCCATCAACTACCGCAACCTCAGCGACCAGTCCCTCGCCCTCCCGCTCGGCCGCCTCGTGATGGTTTGCGGCCCGAGCGGCGCGGGCAAATCCACGCTCTTCCGCGACGTGCTGCACCCCGCCGTCACCTGCGCGATCAAGCACAACAAAGCGCGTCTCACCGGCCGCGACTTCGTCAAGCTCACCGGCTTCGCCACCGACGACTCTCAACCCTCCACTCTCCACTCCCCACTTCCCTTCGCAGAACTCCGCTCCGCGAACGGCTTCAAGTCCGTCATCGAGGTCGACCAATCGCCCATCGGCAAAACGCCGCGCTCCACGCCCGCGACCTACCTCGGCATCTTCGACCTCATCCGCCAGTTCTTCGCCTCGCTGCCCGAGTCGAAAGTGCGCGGCTACAGCGCCAGCCGTTTCTCGTTCAACACCGCCGGCGGACGCTGCGAAGCCTGCTCCGGCGCCGGCCGCATCAAGCTCGAGATGGCGTTCATGCCCGATTCGTATCAGCCGTGCGACTCGTGCCGCGGCTCACGCTACGGCGCGGAGCTCGCTGACATTCAGTGGAAGGGCAAAAACATCGGCCAAGTTCTCCAACTCTCGTTCGAGGAAGCCGCCGCGTTCTTCGACTTCCACGCGCAGCTGAAGGAAGTCTGCGAACTCATGGTCGCGTGCGGACTCGGCTATCTCACGCTCGGCCAGAGCAGCCCGACGCTCTCCGGCGGCGAAGCGCAGCGCCTGAAGCTCGTCACCGAGCTGACGAAAGGCCTGCAAAGCTACACCGAGCGCTCGCGCGGCATCGCGATCAAGAATCTCTACCTCCTCGAGGAACCGACGATCGGCTTGCACCTCAGCGACTGCGAGAAACTGATCCGCGTGCTGCACAACCTCGTCGAGCAAGGCCACACCGTCGTCGTGATCGAGCATCACCTCGACCTCCTCGCGGAGGCCGACTGGCTGATTGAGCTCGGACCCAGCGGCGGCCCCAACGGCGGCGAGATCCTCTACCAAGGGCCGCTCGCCGGGATTCAGAAGGTGAAACGCAGCCCGACCGCACCTTACCTGCGCGATAAGTTGAAAGCGGCTGCGCGCTGAGGACGCTTGCGCGCGCTTCTCCGCCCAGCGCGCGCGCGTCTACCTCGTCACGCGCTCGAGCGGCGCGCCATTCACCATCACATTGCGCACCGCGAGCTCGACGTTCTTGCCGACCGCGAGTTTCGCGTCCGCCGCCTTCACATCGATGTTCTCAAGCGTGAAACCCTCGATCGTCGCGGTGTCGTGAGTGAGGAGTGTCCCGATGCTCCCGATCGTGCCGCGCACGTTACGCACCGTGACATTCTTGATCCGCGAATGCGGCGGCGGCTGGCCGGCGAGATCGTAGAACTGCGACCACGGCTGCACTTTCAGAATCCGCCCGGTGCCTACGACGTTCACCTCGATGTCCTCGACGAGGATGTCCTCGTAGCGCTGCGGCGTATCGGGACGCAGCTTGAGACTGAGGACGTTGTTCCCTGACGTTAGCTTGCAGCGGCGCACCGTGACATTGCGCACGAGCGTGGCCTCGCTGCCGCAAGTCACTACGCCCGCGCCGTCGCCGAACGTGCAATCCTCAATCAGGATGTTCTCCACCGGCGGGCTGTCCGCGTCCTGGTCGGCGTGCGGGCCCTTAGTGCCTTTCAGCGCGATGCAATCGTCGCCCACGGAGATGTGCGTGCGGCGCACGACGACATCGCGACAGCTGTCGAGGTCGATGCCGTCCGTGCTCGGGGCGCGGATAGGACCGGAATCAGGGGCCGTGATCGTCACGCCGTCGATGGTGACATCGCGGCAACGATAGAGATGGAGGTTCCAAAAGCCCGAGTCGCGGCACGTCAGCCCTTCGATCCGCACGTCGCGGCACGAGTCGAGAAACATCAGGCGCGGACGCTCCACCTCGAGGTTCGTGCATTTGGGGTTTTCCTTCCGGCGCTGCCAGAACGCGGCCCAGAACACCCTGCCGTTGCCGTCCACCACGCCGGAACCGGTGAAGCGCACGCCGGAGAGATTCGCCGCGTTGAGCAAAGCCACGCGCCACTCCTGCCGCTTGCCCTCGATGCGCGTCGGCGCGCGCGGATAGTCCTCGATCCGGTTCGAACCCATGAGCGTCGCACCGGCGGCGACGTGGAACTCCACGCCTTGCCGGAGAAATAGCGCCCCGCTGCGAAACGTGCCGCCCGCCAGCACCACACGCCCGCCACCGGCCGCACCGGCCGCGTCGATCGCGCGCTGGATCGCCGCGGTGTCGAGTGTGGCGTCGTTTGGCGTGGCCCCGAAATCGATGACCGCGAAATCGCGGCCAAATACGGAGCTCGAAACCGCGGCGAAAAACGCCGCGAGTAGGATCAGCGAGAGTCTCATGGGAGCGGTTTCCAACCTTCGGCCTTCACCACCCATGTGCCGTCGCGCGGGATGCCGGGATGCTGCACGGGCGCACCATCCCAGCCGCCGAGCATCAGCGACACCGCCGCGAGAAACGAACCGTTCGCCGGCAGGTAGACCGCGATCTCGCGGCGGCGCGCGCCCGGGGGCGCGTTGGCGGGCAACGCCTCGTCGCTGCGGACGGGCGCGTGGCCATTGGGCAGGTAAATGTTGTTCGGTCCATCGCGCAGCAGCACCTCCATTGCGACCTCCGGCCGGCCGAGACGCGTCGCAGTCATCGCGATCATCGGGTAGTCCCAGCCCCAGATCTTCGTCTGCCAATCCCAGTGCTGCAGCACGGCGTCGAGCGTGCGGTTCATCGTGGCGCGATCGACCACGGGCGTCTCGGGCATCATCCCGAGCGCCATCAGCATCGAGGGATGGTCGTGGCGGCTGGCGACGTTGTCCCAGGTGTCGGGCGTCGATTCGAGGGCGACATACTTGCCGTCCTTCACCGGCAACGGCGAGAGACGCGCGAGGGCGTCGTCCCATGATTTCTCGCGCGGCAATCCGCGGCGCTCGCGCCACTGTTGCGCGAGTCCCAGCGTCCAGCGCCAGTAAGCCAGCTCGAACGTGGGATTTTGACTGGTCGCTTGGTCGTGGATTTCCTGCACGATCCAAAGCGGCGGCCCGAGCACATAGCGATCGCGCTGCGCGTCGAGCCAGAGCATCGACGCCATGCAGTCCGCCGTCTCCTGCACCAACTCGCCGTAGCGATCAAGGGTCTCGCGCGTCGGTGCGGCGCGGTAGAGCAGTTCGCACAGGTAGACCATGTGCGGCTGGTTCCAGACAATGAGTGGGTTGCCGCCCGGGCTCTCGCGCAGGTCGGGCCCGACCATCTTCGCCCAACGCGCGCCGCGCAGGCCGCGACTCTGCGCCAGTTCGCGCGCAACCGGGAGCTTTTGCCGATACCAATCGACGTTGCGCGCAAGCAGCTCGGGATGTCCCCAGAGGGGAAAATGCGCGGCGTGCCACCAGAGCATCTCGGTGTGGTGCTTGCCATACCACGTGCTGCAGGTGAGCCCGCTCTCCTGCGGCGGCACCTCGCCGGCCATCTGCACGGCCATGAGGTATTGCGAAAGGACGATGCGGCGCTCGAGCTTCGGTGCGAGCGGGTTTGTGCTGCCGGAAAAATCGGCCGCCGCGCTGCGCTGCCAGAATTTCGGCCAATGGACCGCCGCCCGCGCGAAGTCTGCGACGACTTTCGTGCGCGGCTGCGGTCCGAAGTTCACCGCCAGCTCCAGCACCCGCGCACCGCGTTCGCCCCGGACGAAGAAGGTGTGAGGTATCGGAGACGCCTCCGCCGCGCGGCTGAGCGTCACGGCATACGCGAGTCCGTTCACGCGTCGCACGATCTGCTGTGAGGTCTTCAGTTCCGACGTGTGTGTCTCCGGGCGAGACCAGTCGAAGGCAGGCGTGTTCTTCACCTTCGGATCGTGGCCGCGAGGAAACGCCAGCTTCACCGCGAGTTCGCCGGAGGCCACGAGCTCCGACTCGATGCGCAGCGCGACCGTGTCCTCGTCGGGCAGGCAGGCGGTCGTCACCTCGACGCCGTGGCCACTGAGGGAAAACCGGCTGTGGATCACCCCGTGCCACAGATCGAGCGTCTGCTCGACGTCGCGCACATCCGCCGGCGCGAACGGCGTGCCATCGGCCTTTTTCCAAGCGAGCGCGATCTGCCCGAGCGGATGATTGCGTGGATTGCGGCGGAGCCAATCGCCGGCCGGCGAGCCGCTGTTGGTCGGGTAGCCGTGCACCGAGCCGTCGGGATGGGTGAAGTTGCGATTGGCATCGGCGAGCTTGTAGCCGGCCGGGTTCTCGTCCTGCACCCACGCCCAGCGGGAAAGCGTCTCCAGCGGGATGCCGTTGCGGTGATATTCGGTCGGGAACGTCTGCAACCCCGTCACGTCGACGCTGAACGCGAAACCGCCGTTGCCCACCGTGAGCGGCGAGTCGTAGTCGACCGAGCGCACCACGGGATTGTGCCGGGTGACGAGCGCTTCGCGATCGATCGACGCCGCAAAAACCGAACTGGAAGCCAAGACCCAGGCCGCAGCCGCAACGGGAAACTTCATCGCGCCAGAGCCAAGCTCGGCGCGATCTCCAAGTCAAAGCCGGCACCACTCGTTCCGTCCGAGTTTTGCGCGACGCCGCCCGGCTCGCGCTCCGCCCACGCCGCAAACGCGATCATGCCGGCGTTGTCGCCGGTGTGCTGCGGACGCGCCCGGAAAAACGGCACATGGCGGTGCGCGGCGAGTTTCTCGACCTCGCCCTGCAGAAACTTGTTGTTGGCCACGCCGCCCGAGAGCCCGACGCTGCGATACGCGCCCTGATCGAAGGCCAGCTTCGTCTTGCGCACGAGCGCGTCCATCACGGCGTGCTGGTAGCTCGCGCACAAGTCGGCCTTGCGGCGCTCGATTTCCTCGGGCGCCATTTTCTCGAGCGTGTAGCGCAGGCTGGTTTTCAGGCCGGAGAAGCTGAAATCGAGCGTAGCCTTCTGCGCGACGGCCTTGGGAAATTGAAACGCCTTCGCGTCGCCGGCGCGCGCGAGTTTCTCCACCTGCGGGCCGCCGGGATAGCCGAGACCGAGGAGCTTCGCGCCTTTGTCGAGCGCCTCGCCCGCGGCGTCGTCCATGGTGGAAGCGATCAGCTTGATCCGCCGCTCCTCATCGATGGTGAAGAGCGCGGTGTTGCCGCCAGACACGAGTAGACCGAGGTGCGGCAACAAACGCGCGAACGCCGCATCGAATTCCGCCGGCGCCTGCTCGTGGAGCGCGATGAACGGCGAGAACGCGTGCGCCCGGAGATGATTCACACCAACGACCGGCACGCGCCACGCGAGGCCGAGGCTTTTCGCGACCGACAGCCCCATCGCGAGGCACGCGGCAAGGCCGGGGCCCTGCGTGACGGCGATCTGAGTGACTTGCGGCGGTGTGACGACACCGAGCGCCCGCTGCACGAGTGGCGCGAAATGCTGCAGGTGCTCGCGGCTTGCGAGATCCGGCACCACGCCACCGTAGGCCTCATGCAGAGCGATCTGGCTGTGCACCCACTCGCCGACGAAGCCGCGCGCGGGATCGAAAACCGCCACGGCCGTTTCATCGCAGGAACTCTCGAGTGCGAAAATCATGGTCGATCGCGGCGGGTTACTTTTTCGGGGCCGCTAACGGCGGAACCGCGACCGGACGCGCGACTAGCACGCCGCGCAAGACCTCCTCGGCGGCGGTGCGTTGCGTATCCTCGACGGGCGCGAAACCGAAGCGCTCCTTGAACTCGGTCTCGCCCGCGAGGTCGTTGCGCGATTGCTGGATGCGCAGGCGCGCCTCGTCGTCGGCGGACATCTCGAGCTCCACCTGCGGTTGGATGCCCTTCTCGTGAATGGTGATTCCGCTCGGGGTGTAGTAGCGGGCCGTCGTCAGCCGGATGCCTTCGCCGTTCTGGGTCTCGATGATGCTCTGCACGGACCCCTTGCCGAAGGTCTTCTCGCCAACGATGACGGCGCGCTTGGTGTCCTTCAGCGCGCCCGAGACGATCTCCGCCGCGCTCGCCGTGCCGCCGTTCACGAGCACCGCGATCGGATAGGTGCGGCGCGGGTGGCTGTTCTCCGAGCGAAATTCCTCGCGCGACTCCTTGGTGCGCCCCTGCGTGTAGGCGATGAGCTCGTTCTTCTCGAAAAACTGATCGCAAACTTCGACCGCGGCATCGACGAGACCGCCCGGGTTGTTGCGCAGGTCGAGAACGAGCGCGCGCATGTCGTGCTTCTCGAGTTCCTTCAGCGCCGCCTCGAATTCCTCGCCGGTGCGCTCACTGAACTGCGTGATCTGCGTGTAGCCGATGCCGTCGCTCGATATCTCGGTGTTGCGCACGCTGCGGAGACGGATGCGCTCGCGTTTCAGCACGTAGGTCACCTCGCGGTCGATGCTCGGGCGAAAGAAAACCATTTTCACCTCGGTGCCCGGTTCGCCGCGAATGAGTCGGACCGCCTTCTCCGTGCTGGGATCGTCGATCGTGTAGCCGTCGATGCTCACGATGCGGTCGCCGCGCCGGATGCCCGCGCGCTCGGCGGGCGTGTCGGCGATGGTGGTGATGACGACGATGTGGTTGTCGCGCTCCTCAACCTGGATGCCGACCCCGTTGAACTCGTTGTTCAACTCCTCCTCGGTCTGGCTGTAAGCCTCGGCATCGAGAAATTCGGAGTGCGGATCGAGTTCGCTCAACATGCCGCGCAGCGCGGCGCGCGTGAGGGCGTTGTAGTCGGCCTTTTTTTCGTCGACGTAGTATTGCTTCACCGTCTCGAGCACGTCGCGGAAGTAGCGGACGTTCTTGTCGCGCTCGCGATTCGGCCACCAGCTCGGCGCGCCGAATTGCCGCGCGGCGAAGTGCGCGAGCCCGAAGCCCAGCGCGACGGCGACAAGAATGGCGAAAAGCCTTTTGAGCATGGCCAAGCGAGTGCGGAAATGCCTTGGTTGGCAAATGGGTTCCTCCGTCGCGTTTCGCGAAGTCTTCCGCATCGAGCCACATGCCGCCACCGGCGTGTCGTTCGCGCGCTACATGGAGCTCGCGCTCTTTCACCCGACGGTCGGCTACTACACTTCGCCCACGCGGCGGCGCGTCGGTCGCGACAAAGGCGCGGATTTCTACACGGCCACGAGCTTCAGCCCGGTGTTCGGCGAACTGGTGGCAGACGCGGCCGTCGGCCTGCTCGCGGGCAAGAACCCGGCGGACTACGAACTCGTCGAGGTCGGCGCGGAGCCCGGCGCCGGCGCGTTCCGCGATGTGGCGCACCCGTTCAAGAGCTACCGCACGATCTCCTATCCGCAACCGATCGAGATGAGCGGACGCTGCGTCGTCTTCTCCAACGAGCTGTTCGATGCGCAGCCGTTCCATCGCGTCGTCCGCCGCAGCGGACTCTGGCGCGAGCTCGGGGTGGCGCTCGATGGCGAGGAGTTGCGCGAGGTGGAGCTGCCGGAAATGACTGACGAGCTCCGCGCCGCCGCCGACCGCCTGCCCCGCGAGGCGCCCGAAGGCTACCATATCGATCTGCCGCTGCGCACTGTCCCGTTGCTCCGACGCATGCTGAAGCAGTCGTGGACGGGGCTTTTTTTGGCGTTCGACTACGGACGCAGCTGGGCCGTGCTCGCCGAAGAGCTGCCGCAAGGGAGCATTCGCACCTATTCGCACCAGAAGCAGGGCGACGACGTCCTCGACCGCCCCGGCGAAATCGACCTGACCGGGCATGTTTGCTGGGACTGGCTGGTGGACGAGCTGCAGCAAAGCGGCTTCGGCGAGGCCTTGGTCGAATCGCAGGAAGCCTTCCTGACCAAGCGCGCGGCCAAGGCGATGCAGGCGATCGTCACGTCCGAAGCGGGCCGTTTCAGCCGCCGGAAGAACGACCTCATGCACCTTCTCCACCCCGGTAACATGGGCCAGAAGTTTCAGGCTCTCCACGCCTTGCGCGAGTGAGCGGGGATTTTCGCGCGCGAGGAAATTTCCCTTGCGTAGCGCAACCGCGGACCTTTACTCACGACCCTTTAACTCGACAAACATCATGGCACGAATTTGCGCAATCACTGGCAAGCGCCCGGTCAAGGGCAGCATCATCAACCGTAAGGGTCAGTCCAAGAAGAGCGGTGGTATCGGCACGCACACCACCTCGAAGACCCCCCGCAAGTTCCGCCCGAACCTGCAGAAAATCCGCGTCAAGATGCCCAATGGCGGCACCAAGCGCGTCTGGGTCGCCGTCAAGGCCATCAAGGCCGGCCTCGTGACCAAGGTCTAAACCGTTCCGGTTCCCATTCCTGTTCCGACCCGCAGCCGCAAGCTGCGGGTTTTATTTTTGGCTCTCCCCGAACTGCGCCATGAACTTCGTCGCGCAAGTCGGACAGATGCCGTGTTCCACGCGCGCCGAGTCCGGCACGTCGGGCACAACTTGTTCGATCTCCCGCCACTCCCCTTCGTGCAACACCTCCCCGCACCAGCTACAGAGCACGATGGCGGGCCCGTAGCCGGTCACGCTCTCGAGCCACGAGATCGGCGGCCGGGCACTCGTGGAGAGTAAACGGGAGCAAAACTCCACGCGATCACCCTCCATGCCGCGCAGTAGCATCTCGAACCAACGCCGCTGGTGCGCGAGGTCGCAACGGTAACGAAAACTGACCGCCGAACGATCCAAACGGACTCGCCGCAACAGTTGCCGGTAGATTTGTCGGGTCGCATCGCCGCTCACGACGCTCCAGAGCGAGCGCCCCGTCCAAGTCTGACTGGCATCCGTCGGTTCGGGAAAAGCGTCGGTCACGAACGAATCGATTCGATCCGCCGCGTCGACCACGTAGTGCGCTTCCATCGGCTTGGGGGCGCTCAGCTCGCGACGAGCGTGGCAAACTCGGGATTGCGCTGAATGAAAACCGCCACGTAGGAGCAGGCCGGCACGATCTTCCGGCCGGCCGCCTTCGCGTCGTTCAGCGCCGCGCGCACCAGCGCTTCCGCGTAACCGCGTCCGCGAAACTCCGGTGGCACGAACGTGTGCGTGAACACCTGCTTGTCGTCAGCGAATTCGTATTCCGTGACGGCCAGCTTGCCGTCAGCGGCGATTTCGTAGCGATGCTCGGCCGGGTTGTGTTGGACGGAGGTAGCGGCACTCATCGGACGGAACGGTAGGGCCCATGCAGGAAGGTCGTCACCGCTTTTTTCACCCGCCGGGCCCGGGTGTCCGCGGATTTCGCCGCCGTCACCCATCGGATCACCTCCTTGCGACGCGAGGGCGAGTTGGCTCGGAACTCCTCCCACCGCCCGGCCGCTCGCAGCGCGGCGGCGAGATCGCGCGGCAAGCGCCAAAGCTTCGGCGCGTCCTCCCGCGCCACTCGAATCTCGATTCGGTCGCCCACGTCGCGGCAGGCCGCCCGCCGCATCGGCAGGTTGAGAAAGAGTCGATGCCGCCCGGTGCCGTCCGGCACCAACGCGGCCCGAAACACCTCCGCGCCGAGCCACACCCGGACCGGCACGAACCCGCGCACGCCAAATTCCCGCGTGATCCGGAGCGGCACCGCCACGAGCGGATTCACGCCGACCTTTTCGATCCGTGCGGAGAAACGCAGCATGCCGTCAACGACCCGCAATCCGGGCACGAACGCGATCGATGATCGCCTGCAAATCCTCGCGCCCCTCGATCCGCCAAGCCCACAGAAGCGCGCCATACAACGCCGCCCCGGCCGGCATGAGAATCGCCACCACCAACAGATCGCTGAAGCGCGACGCCGGCGAGACCCGCGCCAGCCCCCGCGCACCGAGCCAGACAAACACCGCCATCACCGCCGTCGCCGCGATGATCTTTCCCAAGCTCGGCAGCAGCGTCTGCATCGTGAATCCGTCGAGCTTGCGCACCAAACGCGATTGCAGGAACGCCGCCTGCACGACGACCGCCACCGTGCTGGCCAGCGCGAGTCCGGTCGTGGACAGCCACTGCATCAGCACGATGCTCAGTCCGAAATTGACGGCAAAGCTGATCGCCGCCGCGCGCACCGGCGTCGCCGTGTCGCGGAGCGCGTAGAACGCCCGCAGCATCAGGCTCGTGAACGAGATGAACGGCAACCCGACCACGTAGGCCACGAGCACCGGCGTCATCAGCGCCGTGTCGCTGGCCTTGAACGCGCCGTGCTGGAACAGCAGCCGGATGATCGGCTCGCTGAGCAACGCCAACCCCGCCGCCGCCGGCACATTGATCACGAGCACGAGCCGCAGACCCTTGTGGTAATCCGCGATCAGCGACGCCCAATCCTCCTTCGCCGCGTGCCGCGCGATGAGCGGAAAAACCACCGTCGCGATCGCGATCGTGAACACGCCAATGGGCAGCTCCATCAAGCGAGTCGCGAGATTCAGCACTGTCACCGCGCTGTCGTTGAGCGACAAGCCGATGAACCGTGCCATCGAGATGTTCACCAAATAGATCGCCGAACCGATGACGGACGGCCCCATGATGCGGATGATCTCGCGCACGCGCTCGTCGGGCCGGAGATCGAACGCCGGCCGCCAGCCTTCGCGCCACAACACGGCCGCCGGCACCGCCATCTGGAGAAATCCGCCGAGCAGCACTCCCGCACAAAGCAGATTCATCCGGCTCACGTCGTCCCACGCCCACCACGTGCCGAGTCCCAGCGCCCCGAGAATCGTGAGGTTCAGCCACACCGGTGAGAGCGCCGGCTCGGAAAACCGCCCGAGCACCTGACACGCCGCGCTGAACGCCGCCGCCAGACACACGAAAATCATGTAGGGAAACAGGACGACCGCGAGGTCCGCGCCCAACAACAGGCGCCGCGCCGTGTCCTCCGCCACGCCCCATCGCGTGGCGAGCTGCACGAACGTTTCCGCGTTCCAGAAAACCAGGATGGCAAGCACCACGATCGACGTCGTGATCACCGCGAGCCAGCTCGTGACCTTGCTCACAAGTCGGAACGCGCCCGCGCGGTCGTTCTTCTCCAACTCGTGGGTCAACGTCGGCACGAACGCCGCCGTGAGCGCGCCCTCGCCGAGGAGGCGGCGAAAGAGATTGGGCAGCGTGTAGGCGGAGTTGAACGCCGAGTTCAGCGCGCTCGCACCGAACACCGCCGCCGCGACCGACTCACGCACCAGGCCGAGGACGCGCGACAACACCGTCGACAAAGCGACGACACTGATGTTCTTCAGGCTCTTCGACACGGCGCCGTTACGGCTGCGTCGTGACCTTCACGAGCCCGTCCTCCACCGCGAGCGCCGAGACCTTCGCCCAAGCGGCGCGAAAATCATCCGGCACCTTGGCCTTCGCGATCAGCGCCTTCGTCAGCGCGCCGCCGATGCCCGGCAGCGAATGCACCGGACACGAGCCGAGATAAATTTGGTCCGCGCGAAACACGTAACTCTCGCCGCCGCGCACGAAAGAGCCACTCGCCTGAAAAACGACTTCCTTCGCGAAACCGTAGTAGTTCAAAACCACCTTCTCGGCGACGTGCAGCTTGTCACCTTCGACGCGGAAATTAAGTCCGCTCGCGCTGAGAAAATCGGAACTTCCGCTGGCGGCGGCCGGCTCGCCCTTCTTTTCCTCGGTCTTCGGTTTGTCGGCCGGCTTGGCCGGTTTACCATCGGCTTTCGCGACGGCGTCGCCGGAGAGCGACGTCGCCCACGCGTTCAGCTCGTCCTCCGTGACCACGAGCTGCCCGCCTTTCGCGAACGTCGCGACCTTGTCCTGCCACGCGCGCGCCTTGGTTCCGTCGGTCTTGCCGGGCAGGTAATACACGACGCCCTTGGCCACTTCCTTCGGGGCCTCCTTGATTTGCTGCACGGGCTTGAAAACCAGGTAGACAGCCGCCACCACCACGCCGAGGAGCAGCCCAAGCAAAGCACCGATCGCGACCTCAACCGTGCTGGGACCGTAGAGCGCCTTTTCGATTTTCTTGCTGGGCATGGCGGGAATCAGTTCGCCGCGGACTTGCCCGCGGCCGGTTTTGCTTCGGACTTGGAAGAGGATTTGCCGCCCTCGGGCCCGCCACCGGACTTCTTCTTGTAGTCGGTGATGTAGAAGCCGGAGCCCTTGAAGATCAGGCCGGCGCCGCCGCCGACCTTGCGCTTGAGCTTGGGTTTCTTGCAGGCGGGACACTTCTTGAGCGGCTCGTCCTTCATCGACTGGAAGGCTTCCAACTCGTGGTCGCACTGGGTGCAGACGTATTCGTAGGTGGGCATCGTGAACGTCGACCGGATAAAAGACCGACGCCCGACGGTGGCGAGCCTTTCTTGGCCCCGCGGCGGCCACAATCCGTTTGCCAACCCCTGCCGCCCGACGGACAGTGCGCCCCGGCATGGATTTTGACGCGCAATTTCAATCCTACGTGGCGCAGGTCGAACGCGGCATCGACGAACTCCTGCCCGCCGCCCACACCCGCCCCGCGCGTCTCCACGAGGCCATGCGCTACAGCATGCAGGCCGGCGGCAAACGCCTGCGCCCCGTCCTCGTCCTCGCCGCCGCCGATCTCTTCGACCGCGCCGCCAGTCCCCTGCCCGCCCGGAGCGCCGAAGCACTTCCGGCCGCGATCGCGATCGAGTGCGTGCACACCTACTCGCTCGTGCACGACGACCTGCCGTGCATGGACGACGACGACCTGCGCCGCGGCCGGCCGACCGCGCACAAGCAATTCGACGAAGCCACCGCCCTCCTCGCCGGCGACGCGCTGCTCACCTACGCCTTTCAACTCCTGAGCGAGAATTACCCCGCCGAAACCTGCGGCACGCTCGTGCGCGAGCTTGCCGCCGCGGCCGGCAGCCGCGAGCTCATCGGTGGCCAGATGGACGACCTCCTCGCCGAGAAGCGCTCCGACATCTCGCACGCCGATCTCGAGTCGATCCACCGTCGCAAAACCGGCGCGATGATTGAAGCCTCGCTCGCGATGGGCGGCCTCGCCGGCGGCACGCGCGACGCCGGACATCTGGACACGCTGCACACGGTCGGCCGACACATGGGTTTGGCGTTTCAGATCGTCGACGACATCCTCGACGCCACCGCGGACACCGCGACGCTCGGCAAGACCGCAGGCAAGGACGCCCGGGCCGACAAGACCACCTACGTGAAACTCCACGGCCTCGACGCGGCCCGCCGCCTCGCCGCCGACCAGACCGCCGCCGCCCTCGCCGCCCTCGCCCGCCTCCCCGGCGACACCGCCTTTCTCGTGGAACTGATCCGCCAAATGGCGGACCGAAAGAAGTAATCATGCCCGCGCAACGCCGCGACTACCTGCTGCAACAGACGGAACTGCTCCGCCAGTTCGTCGCGCGCCTCGTGCACGATCGCAATCCCGCCGACGTGGACGAGGCCCTGCAACTCGCGCTCAGCCTGCAGGAAAAACTCTTCCCCATTCCCGCCGCCGAATTCCTCGTGCTCGACGCCGACGAACAGGTGGCCCGCCTCCTCGCCAACGAGTCACCCGCGGCCGGCCGCGAGAAATGCGAAACCTACGCCGCGCTCCTGCGTGAGGCCGCGTTCCTCTACGAACTGCGCGGCCGCAGCGACTTCGCCGCCGGCGCACGCCAGCTTGCCCTGCACGTGGTTCTGCTCGCCGCCCCGCAGCCGCCCGATGAGGCAACGCGCCAGCTCGTGCTCAAGCTCACCAACGATCTCGCCGGCGAACCGCTGCACGCACCGGTCGCGGCGCTGCTCGCGGAATTCGAACACGACGAGGCGTAACGCTCAGCGCGCCGCCGCGCCCGCGGGCGGACGCGTGATCTTCAGCCCGCCCAGCAGTTCGTCGATGTCGCCCGCCGCGCGAGCATAAGTGCGCTCCGGCGCCCACGCGCGCAGCTGCACCGTGCCTTCAGGGCCCGTATAAAAGTAGCCGTGGTTCTCGAAAAGCGCGCCGTCGGTGCGCACACTGAAAAACAACTCCTCCACCATCGACGCGCCGCGCAGCTTCTTGCCGCGCTTCTTCACCGTCACGGTCTCGGCGTGTTCCTTGATCTTGGAGACAACCAGCTCCTCCAACGGTCCCATGTGACGCTCGGGCGAAGTGATGAATTCAGCCTCGGCCGACTCGTCGACCCGCAGCATCGCGACGCTGTTGGGATCCGTGATCTGCGGGTCGCGAAACCAGCGGCAGCCGTCGTAGCGCAACGTGAAGTTGCCCTGCTTGATCTCGCGCCAGCGCTCGCGGTCCTCGACGAGGCGCGCATTGGCGAAATCCGGCCGCACATCGATGCTGGCAAGAAACGCCGTCGCCGTCCGGCTCGGCCGCTCGCCGCCCGGCCATTCGGCGCTGAAGAAATACAGCGACCCTCCGATGAGCACGAGGCGCACTTCGCGATGCGTCTTCTGCGCCGGCTGCGCCACGAGCAAGCGCTGTCCGTCGTATTGCCCCAGCGGCCACTGCTCGTCCTGTTTGATCTGGCCGCGCCGCGAATTCATGAACGCCTCGATCGTCGAAACATAGAGTTGCTCGCGCTCGGCCGGGACCGGCACGACGGGATAAGTCACGCGCAACACCATCAAATGCTCGCCGGCGGATTCGACATAGCGGCGTTCCGCCAGCTGATCGCCTTGCGGCGTCGGCGTCCGCTGGTCGTCGACCTTCGGTTCCGAGGGGAAAACCGCCGTGATCGCCCAGCCGGCGGGCGCGCACGTGACGTCCGCGCGGGCGGACGCCACGAAACAAAGCACGGCAAGGCAAAGCGCGCGAACGTGGAGGGGCACGGCGCGAAGGAAGCGGGCGCCGTGCCATCGGGCAAGCGCGCAAAAGCAGGGAGATTACGCAGACCCGCGTAGGCCGTTCGCCCCTGCCAAATAGAACAGTGCCGCGCGCGAACGCGGCACTCGGCGTCGCTTACTGAGCCGCCATCGCCGCTTTGACGAGCTCGACGAACGACTTCGCCTCGAGCGAGGCGCCGCCGATGAGCCCGCCATCGATGTCGGGTTGCGCGAGCAGCTCCGGGGCATTCGATGGCTTCATCGAACCGCCGTAGAGGATGCGGACCTTCGCCGCCAGCGCCGCGCCGTAGAGGCCGGTGAGCAGGCTGCGGATGAAAGCGTGGACTTCCTGGGCCTGCGCGGTCGTGGCCACCTTGCCGGTGCCGATCGCCCAGACGGGCTCGTAGGCGATAACGACGGACGTGATCTGCTCGGGCTTCACGCCCGCAAGAGCGGCCTCGGTCTGCGTCTTGACGACTTCGAGAGTCTTGTTGCCTTCGCGCTCGGCGAGGGTTTCGCCGACGCAGAGGATCGGGCGCAGCTCGTTGGCGAGCGCGGCGAGGACCTTCTTGTTCACCAACGCGTCAGTTTCGCCGAAATACTGGCGGCGCTCCGAGTGGCCGAGGATCACGTGCGTGACGTAGTGCGCGCGGAGCATCTCGGCGGAGATCTCACCCGTGAACGCACCGTTCTTCTCCGCGTGCATGTTCTGCGCGCCGAGCTTGACCGCCTGACCTTCAAGCGCGTGGCGGACGCTTTCCAACGCGGTGAACGGCGGGCACACGACGATGTCGACCGCGGTCTCGCGACCGACCTGCTCGGCGATTTCCTTCGTGAGCGTGGCGCCGTCGGCGGCGGTTTTGTTCATCTTCCAGTTGCCGGCGATGAGCTTCTTGCGGATTTGAATCGGGGATTGGGTCGGGGAGGACATGGGTCGGAAAATTGAATGGGCCAGCGAGGACGGTGCCGCGCTGGCCCGGTTCGGACAAGCGGAGAATTACGCCTCGAGGAACGCGACGCCGGGGAGGACCTTGCCTTCGAGAAACTCGAGGCTGGCGCCGCCGCCGGTGGAGCAGTGCGTGACCTTCTTGGCCGCGCCGAATTTCTTCGCCGCGGTGGCGGTGTCGCCGCCGCCGACGACCGTCGTGGCGCCCTTGGCCGTGACATCGATGATGGCTTCGGCCATCGCCTTGGTGGAGCCGGCGAAGGCATCGAACTCGAACACGCCGGACGGGCCGTTCCAGACGATGGTCTTCGAGGCGAGAATCGCCTGGCGGTAGAGTTCGATGGACTTCGGGCCGGCATCGAGACCCATCCAGCCGTCGGGAATGCCGCTCTCGAGCGTGGCCGGTTGCGTGGCTGCGTCGGGGGCGAACTTGTCGGCGCAGATGAAGTCGACGGGGAAGATGAGTTCCACGCCCTTGGCCTTCGCCTTGGCTTCGAGTTCGGCGACGATCTTGGCGCCCTCGGGATCGAAGAGCGACGCGCCGATCTTCATGCCGCGGTTCACCTGGAGGAAGGTGTAGGCCATGCCGCCGCCGATGATGACCTTGTTGGCCTTGTCGAGGAGGTTGTTGATGAGGGGAATCTTGTCCGCGATCTTCGCGCCGCCGAGGATGGCGAGCAGCGGGCGGTCGGGATTATCGAGGACCTTGTTGAAGGCCTTGAGCTCGGCTTCCATGAGGAAACCGGCCGCCTTGTCCTTGAGGGCGACGCCGACCATCGAGCTGTGCGCGCGGTGGGCGGTGCCGAAGGCGTCGTTGACGTAGACGTCGCCGAGCTTGGAGAGGCTGGCGCAGAAGGCGGCGATGGCGGTCTTGTCGGCGGCTTTCTTGGAGCCGTCTTCGAGCTTCACCTTCGTCTCTTCCTCGATGTGGAAGCGCAGGTTCTCGAGCAGCACGACTTCGCCGGGCGCGAGCTTGGCGCACGCGGCTTCGACGGTGGCGCCGACGCAGTCGTCGAGGAACTTCACGGGCTTGCCGAGGAGTTTCTCCAACTCGACCGCGACGGGCTTGAGCGAGAACTTGGCAATGCGCTGGCCATCGGGACGGCCGAGGTGCGACATGAGGACGACCGAAGCGCCCTGCTCGAGCGCGAACTTGATCGTCGGCAGCGCCGCAACGATGCGGGCGTTGTTGGTGATGGCGCCGGTGGCCTTGTCCTGCGGGACGTTGAAGTCCACGCGCATGAGGACGCGCTTGCCGGCGAGTTGCAGATCACGGATCGATTTGAATTTGGCCATGGAAGTAAGGGGAAAAAATGAAGGCGGGGCTGATGGCCCCGCCTCCGTGAGAAACGTGAGAGTTCGGGCCATCAGCCCGACGCTGAGATTTAGAGCTTGGCGGCGATCTGCTTCGTCAGGTCGACGACGCGGTTGGAATAGCCCCACTCGTTGTCATACCAGCTGACGAGCTTGAAGAACTTCGGGTTGAGCTCGATACCGGAGCCGGCGTCGAAGATCGAGGAGTGCTTGTCGTGGATGAAGTCGGAGGAGGCGACCTCGTCCTCGGTGTAGGCGAGCACGCCCTTGAGGTAGGTCTCGGAGGCCTTCTTCATCGCCGCGGCGATTTCCTTGTAGGAGGTCGCCTTGGTGGTCTTGACGGTGAGGTCGACGACCGAGACGGTCGGCGTCGGCACGCGGAAGGACATGCCGGTGAGCTTGCCCTTCACTTCCGGCAGCACGAGCGCGGTGGCCTTGGCGGCGCCGGTCGAGGACGGGATGATGTTGATCGCGGCGGAGCGGCCACCCTTCCAGTCCTTCTTGGAGGGACCGTCGACCGTCTTCTGGGTCGCGGTGTAGGAGTGGATGGTCGTCATGAGGCCTTCCTCGACGCCGAAGCCTTCCTTGAGGAGCACGTGCACGATCGGCGCGAGGCAGTTCGTGGTGCAGGAGGCGTTGGAAATCATGGTGTGCTTCGTGACGTCGAGCTTGTCGTCGTTCACGCCCATGACGACCGTGATGTCTTCGTTCTTCGCCGGAGCGGAGATGATGACC
The DNA here is from genome assembly GCA_016217545.1 of Opitutia bacterium. Classification (NCBI taxonomy): domain Bacteria; kingdom Pseudomonadati; phylum Verrucomicrobiota; class Opitutia; species Opitutia bacterium. Next base: position 855,143 of record JACRHT010000016.1, read on the forward strand.
TTCTTGGCGCCGGCGACGATGTGGCCGTAGGCGCTCTTCGGGTCGTCCTTCTTGCACTCGGTGAAGAGGCCGGTCGACTCGATGACGATGTCGACGCCGAACTTCTTCCACGGCAGCTCGGCCGGGGTCTTGGCGCTGACGACGGCGATTTCCTTGCCGTTCACGACGAGGACGTCGTCCTCGGCCTTGTCGGCGGCGGACTTCTTCGAGCCGACGGTGCCCTGGAACTTGCCCTGCGTGGAGTCATACTTCAGCAGGTAAGCGAGGTTGTCGGCCGGGACGATATCGCCGACGGCGACGACATCGAGCTCGGTGCCGAGCAAGCCTTGCTCAACGAGCGCGCGAAACACGAGGCGGCCGATACGGCCGAAACCATTGATAGCGACTTTGACTGCCATAAGAGGGATGGGTTGAAGAACGTTAAGAGAACCAAATCAACTAATGCCCCAATGCTTTGGCAAGTGAGATACCCGCACAGCGCGCGGCATTAGCACCTTTGCAGTGACATAATCGCCGCGCTGGCGAAATTACGCTGCGACAAATCCCGCCCCCGCGCGCCGGCTATTCGCCGGACGTCCAGAGTCCGCACCCGAGCGCCGGCACGAACAGCTCCGCGGCGACCGTGCCCGGCGGCGCGGTGCGGCGGTCGTAGAAACGCGCGTGATCAGCCACCAGCCGCCAATCGTGAGCGGCCACGGTGTCGCCGATGGAGATCGTGACGTCCTCCTGTAGCGGGTTGACCGCGAAGAGCAGCTTCTGCGGGCCGGCACTGCCGTCGGCATTGTAGACGAGCGCGAGCGATCTGCCGTCGGGACCGGCAAAGGCCTGAAAGAACCCCTCGCTCGGCCGCGTCCAGAGCCGCAAGTGACGTCCCGCCTGCGACCGGCGGAACGCGATCCACTCCGCGAAATACGCGTGCGTGCCGGCGTAGCGGCGCAGGCGGCGGTAATCGAGCGCGTTGAGGTCGCCGCGCAGGTAGGTGTTGTTCACGCCGTGCTTCGAGCGGAGAAAATCCTGCCCGGCCGACACCATCGGGATGCCGATCGATGAGAACAGAATCGCCGCCATCAGGTGCGTGCGGCGCACGTCGTTCAGCGTCGGGCGGAAGCCGTTCTTGTCGCCGTTCTCGGTGATCTCGTCGAGCCAGGTGCGGTCGTCGTGCGACTCGGTGTAGTTCACCGTCTGCGCCGGCCAATAGGCGAAGTGCCACGGCGAACCTTTCAGGAAATACTCGAGCTTGTCCGCCGCGCCGTTGGCCCGGACGTAGTCGCGCAGGAAATTACGATAGCCGTCGTTCCACGACGCGAAGCCGGTCGGCCGCAACGCGTCGGCGATGTGTCCGCGGAAGCTCCACGGCTCGGCGAACAGGATGACGTCGGGCTTCACTTTTTTGAGCGCAACCTCGATTTCGCTCAGCACGCCGACACCGATCAACTCGGCCAAATCAAAACGGAAGCCGTCCACGCCGTAGGCCTCGATGAGATGCACGAGGCTGTCGATGATGAGACGCTTCGTCATCGCCGAGCGGCAGCGCAGGTCGTTGCCGACGCCGCTCCAGTTCAAGAGCGCGCCATCGTCGCCGAGCTCGAAGTGGTAGAGCTTGTCGATGAACATCAGGTGCGCCGGCTCGCCCGAGTGGTTGTAGACCACGTCGAGGATCACGGCCATGCCCTGGCGGTGGAAGGCCGCGACGAGTTCCTGGAACTCCTTCACCTGCGTCGCGCGCTCGGGCGCGGTGCCGAAGGCGCTGGCCGGCGCGAACCAGTTCGTGGTCATGTAGCCCCACTGGTATTCGTCGGGCTTCGCGTTGTCGTGCTCCTGCACCGGCTGCAGCTCGACCGCGTTCACGCCGAGGCGTTTCAAATAAAACTCGGGGCTCTCGACCCACTTTTTCAGTCCCGCGAAACCACGCCGCTCGTCGGCTGTGGCCTCGATGGGCGCGTGCGCCGTCAGATCGCGCACGTGCGCCTCGACGGCGACGAGGTCCTGCCAGGCCGGCGTGCGGAAGCTCCGATCGCCCTGCCCCACCCACGCGCGATCGAGCACGATGCCCGGACCGTCACGCCCCACCGCGGCAAACGCGTAGGGATCGAGGATGCGCTGATTCGGGTGGAAGTTGCCGAAAACGTTCTGCGGACCGCTGACGTTATACCAGTAGAACCAGCCGTGCAGGTTCTGGTCGAGCCGCGCCTCCCAAACGCCGCGCCACTCGCCGTCCTCGAGTCGCTTGTCGAGATCGTAGACATGCGGGCCGCCGGGCGCGTCGACTTGCTCCGCCACGGAGACCTTCACCGTCTTCGCACGCGGGGCGAAGAGCCGGAACGTCGTCTCGTTCTTCCGCACCAGCGCGCCGAGCGGGAGATCGCTCTTCAGCGCGTGGAAAAACTTCCCGAGCCGCAGCCGAATCTTCGGCGACTGTTGTCCATCGCGCAGGTGCACGACCGAATACGCGCGGCTCGGCTCGAGCGGCGCGTTGGTCGTGAAGGCGAAGAGGTTCCGTCCCGTGCGGTGCGGCAGCAGCAACCGGTTGACGTGACCTTCATCATCGCGGGAGGAATTCGTCGCGTCGGGCGAGAGCGACAGCCAGCGCGCGTCACTGGTGACAAACTTGAAGCGCAGCGGCGGCTCGCGCAGCAAATCGGCCACGGGCAGCGCGAGCGTCCACAAGTCGCGACCGAGCAGCGTGGATTTCTTCAGCTGCCACTCGGGCCGGCCGATCGCCGCGCCCCAGCCGTTGAAGTCGCCGCCGACGTAGAGCGAGGTGCGGTCGAAATCGATGCCGGCGTGTTCGGCCGGATCGAGGACGAAGACCAGTTGCCCCTCCGCATCGACGTAGTAGCCCGCCTCCTCCGCATAGACCTCCGGCACAGCCGGCACGAGCGAGGCGATCTGAAAGGCTTTTTCACCCGGCGCCAGCAGGGGCAGCAGCTCCGCGGTCCAATCCGCGTCGAGTTCGATGATGCCGCTCGAAGCGGACGTGAGCCACGCGCGGAGGATGCGATGTTCGGGCTGATTCAAGCGTCAGGGTTTCGGCGGATTGTCGAAGGCGTAGAGCACGGGCTTGCCGTCGAAATACGGAAACTGCCCGAGCCCGAGCACGTAACATGCCGTCGCGCACGTGTCCTCGGTGCGCACCATGAGTTCGATGGATTGCGTGAGATCGAAGCCCTTCTTGATGGTCGGGCCGTTGGCGATCCAAGGGATGTTGCGGCTGCGGGGATCCTCGGGGCCGTGCGTCAGGCCGGCGCCGCCGTGGTCGGCCGAGAGGATGATCAGCGTCTGCTCGCGCACGCCGGCTTCGTCGAGTGCAGCGAGCACGCGACCGACGCACGCGTCGGCTTGCTCGATCGCAACCATCTGCTCGGCGGAACCCCAGCCGTATTTGTGGCCGCGTTTGTCGTTGGCCGGGAAATGCACGAAGGTGAGCTCAGGCTTGTGTTCGCGGATGATCTTCACGGCCGCGTCGGCGACGGGCGCGTCGTCCTCGATGTCCTTGCCCTCGGGAATCCACATGTAGGTGATCGTGCCGGGCTTCGCGAGCGTGTGGAACTTCGACTTACCGCTGATGAGCGCGGTCGTGTAGTTCCATTTGCGCGCGAGTTCGAAAACCGTCGGGACCTTCGGGTAGATCGGGTGCAGGAGCGGCAGATCCTCGTTCCATTCGATGCCGTGCTTCCGCGGCACGACGCCGGTGAGCATGCTCGTGTGGGACGGCAAGGTGATGGAGACCGCCGTGGTCTGCGCCCACATCGTGAAGGCGCCGTTCTTGATCATGCCGTGGATCACCGGCGTGTTGGCGAGCAGGAGGCGGTCGGGACGGAGGCCGTCGATGCTGATGATCAGCACCCGCTCGATGGCCGCGATCGGCCGCGCGGGTTTCTCCTTTGCCTCGTCCGCGCGTGCCAGCAGCACCGCAACGCCCATCACCGCCAACCCGAGGAATCGTTTCATCCCGCCTACGCTAGGCCCGCCGTCCACGCTGTCGAGCGCGGGAAAGCCGGGACGGGTGACGATTCCGTGCCGCCGAGAGAAACCGCCGCCGAAGTTTTGGATTCCTTCGCGTCCGAACGTGGTTTCCCTTGGCAGAAACATGGCCCGCGAACGCCTCCTCGTCGCCCTCTCCGGCGGAGTCGACAGCTCCGTCGCCGCTCTGCTCCTCAAGGAACAGGGGCACGACGTCGTGTGCGCCTACATGAAAAACTGGATCAACGAGGACAATGTCATCGGCCATTGCCCGTGGATGCAGGACATCGACGACGCGCGCGCCGTGTGCGACCGCCTCGGGCTGGAGTTCCGCGTCGTGAACCTCATGCAGGACTACCGACGTCTCGTGGTCGACTACCTGCTCGACGGCTACCAGCGCGGCCTGACGCCGAATCCCGACGTCATGTGCAACAGCCGCGTGAAGTTCGGCGTCTTCGCCGCGTATGCGCGCGCCGAGGGATTCCAAGGCCTCGCAACCGGACACTACGCGCGGCGGAAGGAGCGCGTTGACCCCAACGCGCTCGAGAGCGCCCCGAACGCGTTGCGGTCAACGCGTTCCACCTACGCGCTCCTCGAAGGGAGCGACAAAAACAAGGACCAGTCCTACTTCCTCGCCTTGCTCAATCAGGAGCAACTCGCCTTCGCGCGCTTCCCCATCGGCGATTTGCCCAAGCCCGAACTCCGTGCGCTCGCCGCGCGCGCCAGCCTGCCGACGGCCACGAAGAAAGACAGCCAGGGCATCTGCTTCATCGGCGAAGTGAAAATGGCGGACTTCCTCCGTGCCTACGTGCCCGAGCAACCCGGCCCGATCGTGCGCGCCACGGACGGACACGTGCTCGGTGAACACCGCGGGCTGCACTACTTCACCATCGGCCAGCGCAAGGGCATCGGCATTCCATCGAACACCGACCACCAAGCCTACGTCGTCGTCGGCAAACGCGCCAGCGACCACGCGCTGCTCGTGGCCTTCGACGGCCCCGAAGCGCCCGGCTTGTGGACCAATGAGTGCCGCGTGCATGGCCTCAGTTTCATCGGCGAGCCGATCACGGAGCCCACGACGCTCGAATGCCGCGTGCGCTACCGAGACCCGCGCGTGCCGGTGGAGTTCATTCCGGAAGGTAGGGCGGGACCGCTGGGCCCGCCGCGAACGTCACTTGAACCTGCATCGAACAACGGCGGGCCCGGCGGTCCCGCCCTACCCCAAACCGGCGCCGCCGGGACGTTGGCGGCCACCTCGGCCATGCTCCGCTTTTCCACCCCGCAACGCGCCCTCGCCTCCGGCCAAATCCTCGCGCTCTACCGCGGCGAGGAGTTGCTCGGTGGAGGGGTGTTCGTGTGATGCGAGTGCGGCATTCTGCTCTGCCCGCCGCAGCGGCAAAAAGCCGCAGTCGAAAACAGCGGGCTTGAGTAACAATGACCTGCGGATACTTCTCGCACCATATCCCCAAGTCCGGCGCAGCTTCCGACTGCGGCACACTCACACTGTTCGGCAAAAGATGAAACGCTCTTCCGTATTTCTAATCGTAGTTAGCGCGGCCTTCATTGCCATCGTCACATTCGTCGCGATGGTAGCGCAGAATTATTGGCGTCCAAGCAAGGAAGCCACATTGCTCTCGGCGGTGCTTCTTCCAGCCACATATGCGGTGCTTGTTGTCGCACTATTTGTCGTTCGGCGCACGCGCATCGAGAAGAAGAAGGCTCGTTCGCTCTTCGTCTGGGCTCATCTCGCGTGTTTCCCGGCGTCGACATTTTTGCTTCTCTACGCGTGCGTTCAGCTGTCGATGCTGCCGATGCAAGCGCTCCTGATTCCTGGACTTTCGCTCACGCTTGGATGGGTTGCGGTCTTGCCCCTGAGCATCGCGGCTTTCGTGCGTTCGCGACTCTGGATCGATCTCGCAGCGATACCGTGCTGTATCGCTCTAGGGATCTCCAGCTTTCCGGTGATGATTACCATGACGTGAAAAGGCCGAACCAGTAGGAATGAGAAGGCGTGAGAGGTCCGCGTCGCCGTAGAGGCGCGCGCGGTTCTACTCTCCGCCTTATGAACACGAACGAACTGACGATTGGATTGGATCTCGGGGACCGCCGGCATCACGTGTGCGTCCTCTCCGCCGCCGGCGATATCCTCGCTGAGGAAGTGCTCCCGAACACCCGCGAGTGCCTCGGTGCCTACGCCGCGCGTTATCCGGGTGCGACGATCATCATGGAGACGGGCACGCATTCGCCGTGGGTCTCGCGGCTACTCGAACAGCAGGGCCACCGCGTGATCGTGGCCAACGCCCGCAAGCTCCGCGCCATCTCCTCGAGTCACACCAAGAACGACGCCGAGGACGCCCGCATGCTCGCCCGGCTCGGCCGCGCCGATCCCGCGTTGCTCAGCCCGATCAAGCACCGCAGCGAACAAGGCCAGCGC